>JACMLI010000249.1 GCA_014379705.1 Gemmatimonadaceae bacterium | reverse complement strand
TTGATGAGCCTTTCTGACGCGAAGTTCTGTGAGCAACTGACCCGCCGGCACGGGCGGACGTTCTCCGTCGCCAGCTTCCTCCTGCCGGCGGAAAAGCGGCGGGGAGCGAATGCGCTGTACGCGTTTTGCCGCGTGGCCGATGACCTCGTGGACCAGGCCGACTCGCTCGTCGACGCCGCGTTCCTGTCGCGGCGCCTCGAGGGCCATCGCCGTGCCCTCGACCTGGCCCTTGCCGGCCGCGGTACCGACCCGGTCTTTCGCGAGCTCGCCTGGGCCATCGAACACTTCGGAATCGCGTCCCCTCCGCTCCATGAGCTCCTCGACGGCGTGGCCGTCGATGTCACCGTGCGGCGTTGGCACTCCTGGTCGGAGCTCCTTGGCTACTGCGAAGGAGTCGCCGGCTGCGTGGGAGAGATGTGCGCCGCCGTCATGGGCGTGACCGGTGGTCGGGGCGCTCGCCCCGTGGCCGTCGCCCACGCCCGCGCGCTCGGCGTCGCCATGCAGCTCACCAACGTCCTGCGGGATGTTGGGGAAGACGCCCGGCGCGGGAGATGTTACCTGCCGTTGGAGGAACTGGAGGCCCACGGCCTCAGCGTGGACGCGGTGCTCGATGGCAGTGCACTCCATCGAGCGCGCTGGCGCGCACTGATGCAGAAGCAGGTCGCCCGGGCCAGGCACTACTATCACGTCGCCGCGCCCGGAATTTCGCTGCTCGAGAGCGACGCCCAGCGATGTGTAGCCGCCTGTGCCGTGGGCTACAGCCGCATCCTCGATGCGATCGAGCGCAACGGGTACGATTCCTTCACCCGACGGGCGACCCTGGGGTGGAGCGAGCGCGCCATGGTCCTCGGTCGCGCCTTCCTCGATCCCTCGGGCTCGGCCGTGGTGCGCGCGTCGGCGCCCGTCGACATCACCGCCGCATGAGCGTGGGTATACAGGCATCGGCCGGGACCGAGCGGGCCGCGCGCGGCCTGCTCATCGCGCACCTCGCACTCATCGCCTTTTCGTCAGTGGCGATGGTCACCGTGCTCAACGGCCCGCCGAGTCCGTTCCTGACGCAGGAGCCTAACGCCACCATCATGCGGCTCGGCTGGACGTTCTCCGGCCCGACGTACGTGGTGCTCGGCGCGTTGTGCGCCCTGGCGCACGCCGGTGGTCGCATCGGCTGGGGTCGCACGGCCGCGATCTTCGTCGCCGGGTCGATCATCTCGCTCGGCGCCGAGCTCCTCGGGACGAGTTCGGGGTTCCCGTTCGGCGAATATCAGTACACGACGCTGCTCGGATATCGCGTGGGGGGACTGGTGCCCTTCCCCATTCCGATCTCCTGGTTCTACATGATCTATGCGTGTCTGGCCATCTGCGGCCGCCTGCTCCCCGCGACGGACGACAGCCAGACGCGCTGGCGCTGGGCCGCGGTGGCCGGGCTCGTGCTGCTCGCGTGGGACGTGTCCATGGATCCAGCGATGGTGCGCACCACGCACTGGATCTGGGGCAATGGCGAGATGTTTTCCGCGCTTGGCTTTCCGGCGTGGGCGGTGGCGTTCTTCTCGAAGGACATCTTCTACGGCATGCCGCTGTCCAACTGGTTCGGCTGGTACATCACGGGGACGCTGATCGCGCGCGTGATGCTGGCGATCGTCCCGCCCACGACCATCGCGCGGGCGGTGAGCCCGAGCCGCCTCCCGCTCGTGCTGTACGCGACCAACGGCATCATGCCGGTCACGCTGTGCTTCCGCGACGGACTCTGGTGGGCCGCCGTCCTCGGCGCATTGGCGATGGCCCTTCCGGTCGCACTGGCGTGGCGCCCCGCCGCGCGCGCCGAGCGGTCGTCCGCGATGAGCCCGACGACCGCCTGACGACACTCGGGCCAGGCTGACAGGTGCGCATTGTCGTGATCGGATCCGGCTTCGGCGGGTTGGCTGCGGCCATCCGGCTCGTGGTGCAGGGGCACGACGTCAGGATCGTCGAGAAGCTGGGGCAGCCCGGCGGCCGCGCCGCGGTGTTCCGCCAGGACGGCTTCACGTTCGATGCCGGCCCGACGATCATCACGGCGCCCTGGCTCATCCACGAACTCTTCGCGTACGGCGGGCGCGTATCGACGGACTACCTCAACCTCGTGGCCCTCGACCCGTACTACAACGTGCGTTTCGAGGACGGGTCGGTCTTCCGGTACAACGGGCAGCACGAGGAGATCCTGCGGCAGGTGCGGGCGTTCAGTCCCGGTGACGTGGACGGCTACGAACGTTTTGCGCGGAAGACCGTGGACATCTTCCAGGCCGGCTTCTCGCTGATCGACAAGCCGTTCCTCAAGGTGAGCGACATGCTGCGCGTCGCGCCCGAGCTTCTTCGCCTCCAGTCATGGCGCACGGTGGCGGGCTACGTGAATCGCTACATCCGCGACGAGCGACTGCGGCAGGTCTTCTCCTTTCATCCGTTGCTCGTCGGTGGAAACCCGTTCCAGACGACGTCGATCTACGCGCTGATCCACCACCTGGAGAAAGCATGGGGGGTGTGGTTCGCGATGGGTGGCACGGGGGCGTTGGTGCAGGGACTGGCCCGGCTGTTCACCGACCTCGGGGGCACGCTCCAGCTCAACGCCGAGGTGGCGGCGATCGAGGTCGCGCCCGGGACGCGTCGCGCGACCGGGGTGCGCCTGACGAGTGGCGAGGTACTCGCGGCCGACGCGGTGGTCAGCAATGGCGACGTCGCGAACACGTATCTGCACCTGGTCGCCCCGCAGCATCGCCCCGTGAATACGGACACGCGCATCACCAGGCGGCGCTACTCGATGTCGCTCTTCGTGATCTACTTCGGCACGAACCGCCGCTACGAGGACATCGCGCACCACGAGATTCTCATGGGGCCACGGTACAAGGGCCTGCTGGAAGACATCTTCACGAACAAGCGCCTGTCCGAGGACTTCTCACTCTACCTGCACCGCCCCACCGCGACCGACCCGTCGCTCGCCCCCGATGGCTGTGATGCATGGTACGTGTTGTCGCCGGTCCCGCACCTGGGCGGCGACGTGGACTGGGCGACGGCGGGTCCGCGCTACCGGAACGCGATCATGGCGCACCTCGAGGCGCGCTACCTCCCGGGCCTGTCGAAGCACCTGGTGACCGAGCGCGTCATTTCCCCGCCCTACTTCCGCGACACCCTCAACAGCCACGTTGGGAGTGCCTTTTCCGTGGAACCCACGCTCATGCAGTCCGCGTGGTTCCGGCCGCACAACCGGAGCGAGGACATTCCCAACCTCTACTTTGCAGGCGCGGGAACGCATCCGGGGGCTGGTCTGCCGGGGGTGTTGTCGTCGGGGAAGATCGTGGCGGACCTGGTGGGACGGGCGGAAGGGCGGATAGGCGGATAGGCGGATGGCGGATAGGCGGATAGGCGGATAGGCGGATAGGCGGATAGGCGGATAGGCGGATG
>JACMLI010000248.1 GCA_014379705.1 Gemmatimonadaceae bacterium | reverse complement strand
GCTCGCCAGTGCCACCGGCTGGAGGGGGGCGGTTCGCGGTGCGGCCGCCGCGGCGCCGGTTCGGGCCGCAAGGACCAACTCGGCAATGCGCCACACGTCGGGACCGCGCACCTCGCGTCCGTTGTCGGTGTCGCCTCGATGCACGACGACGATCTCTTCACCGGGCACCACCAGCACGAACTGACCACCCGTGCCGCGGGCGGCGTACGTGTCGTGCACGTCAAGACGCGGATAGCGTGTCCCCATCGACCCTTTCGCGTACGTCCACCAGAGGTAGCCATACCCCGTGCCGCCACCGAGGTCACTGTGAGGCCGGGTGCTCTCGTCGATCCAGCGTGGCGAGAGGAGGGAGTGCCCGGCCCACGTCCCGCGTTGGAGGTAGAGCTGCCCGAAACGGGCCAGGTCCCGTGTCGACATCCTGAAGGTGTGTGCCGGATGCACGGAACCACTCGGCTCGTAGACCTTGAAGCCATCGGTCGGCGCGAAGTCCTCCATGCCTAACGGCTCCGCGATGCGCTGGCTGAACGCGGCGTACAGATCCGGCTCGACAAGGCGCTCGTAGATGACGCCCGCGACGTTGAAGTCCCAGTTGTTGTAGAAGAAGAACGTGCCGGGCGCGTGGCGCCCACGCGCCGGGCGCTCTTCGTCCTGCTCGCGCCCTGCGTAGGCAGAGGGCAGGTACACCCCCGAGCGCGCGGCGAGGAGGTCGCGAATGCGCGCTCCCTGCTCCGTCGCCGTGAGCGGCGTGCGGTCGTCGACGCCGGCGTCACCCAGCGTGCGATCGATGTCCAGGCGGCCTGCGTCCGCCGCCATCCCGAAGAGCGCGCTCACGAGGCTCTTCCGCACGGAGTGCAATTCGAGCTTCCGCGAGACATCACCCCAGGCCGCGAGCACGATCCCACGATGCACGATCATCACCGCGCCCGATCGTACGCTGTCGGCGTGGTGCCTCGCGCGATCGAGCAGTGGCGAGGAGAAGCCGGCGTCTTCCGGCCTGGCGTATTGCCTCCAGGGCCCGCGAGATGCCTGGGCGTGCGATGCCGTCGACACCACCGGCACGAGGAGTGTCATGGCAAGGCGCCATCGGCGCCCGGAACGAACGGGTGGGAGCGGCATCGAGCGAATCCGTGGACGTGAGGGTCCACGCACGCTAGCGCCCACGGTCGATCGATTCCTTGATCACGATCAAGGGCCGATGCAGCCTGGATGGTCGCCTCCGGTGTCAATGCGCGTCGCCTGCCAACGCGGCGACGCCGTCGGCCTCACGCGCCACTCGGCCCCGTATGCGACTCAGCGTCTCCGGCGTGATCTGCAGGTACGACGCAAGCTGCCGTAGCGGGACGCGGCCGATGAGTGGAGACCCTCGCGCCAGCAGCAGCCGATAGTGCTCCTCCGGTCCGTAGACGCGGAAGCGCATCTCCTTGTCCTGTCGCCGCACCCAATGCTGTTCCAGAACGCGGCGCCCAAAGCGATCCCAGCACGGGTGCCGGTCGTACGTCTGCAGCAGCATCGAACCGGGGAACGTGAGGGTATGCAAGGGCTCCAGCGCTTGCACATTGAGGTGTGAAGGACACCCGGTGATCACCGACTCGTACATCGCGATGAAGCGCCCCTCATAGTCGAAGCCACGCACCAGCTCCTCGCCATCGCTGCAGTGATAGAGGCGCAGGAGACCGGCGAGGAGAAAGTGGATGTCCCCCGCGGGCTGGCCTTCGCGAAACACGTGGTCACCGCGCGCAAAGCGACGCTGCCGAACGTGCCGCCAGAAGAAGTCCCATTCGGCATCGGGGATGGGCGAGAGCTCGGTCATCACCGCGCGCAGGTGGTCTTCGAATCCGTTGTGCATATATCCTGGACGGCCGTTTCTGGGTGAACTCTCCCTACGCACGGGAGCAGTGGAAGTGCCGGCACCCTTCGCCGGTGCGACGGGGAAAATGCAGACTCGCTGGACTTCTCCATGCGGCCACCCCATACCGCCGCCGATGACACGTGTCAGTCCGCGGCCAGGCGCGAAAGCAGGGCGCTTCCTCTAGCGCATCTGGAGAAGTGACCGTACTCTTCCTCCAGACGCACTGGAGGAACGACGATGCCGCCACACACCGCCGCCCTGGTCCAGGGCACGCTGGAAATGCTCGTGCTCAAGGCCCTCTCCCTCGCCCCCCTGCATGGCTGGGGCATCGGACAGCGCATCGAGCAGCTCTCGGGCAACACGTTCGAGGTGCCGCAAGGCTCCCTCTACCCCGCCCTCGTCCGCATGGGACGCAAAGGGTGGATCAAGAGCGAGTGGCGCGTCACCGACAACAACCGGCGTGCGCGCTACTACCTCCTGACGGCGGCCGGCCGCAAGCAACTCGCCGCCGAAACCGCGGCGTGGGACCGCGCCGCCGCCGGCATTCGCGGGGTGCTCGACTCCCGCCACCTCCCCGATCCCGCATGAGCGTCCTCAGCGACCTCCTCGCGCGCCTGACGAGTGTCCTCGGGCGCCACCAGCAGGAACGCGACATGGACGAGGAACTCCGCTTCCACGTCGAACGCGACGCCGCCGAGCGCGTGCGACGCGGCGTCGATCCCGCCGATGCCACGCGGCAGGCTCGCCTCGCCATCGGTGTCGAACAACAGAAGGAAGCCATCCGCGACGCGCGCGGCGTTCGACCCCTGCAGGAGCTGGGCTCCGACATCCGATACGCGCTCCGCGGGCTGCGACACAACCCCGCCTACACCCTCACCGCGATCCTCGTCCTGGGTCTCGGGCTTGGCGCGACGACCGCCGTGTTCAGCGTGATGGACTCCGTCGTCCTGGCCCCCCTGCCCTACCCTGATCCCGATCGGCTCGTCCGCCTTTCCGAGAGCAGCGGTTCCGCCCAGTGGGCCCTCTCCACCGCCGATGTGACGCGGATCCGTGAGATGCAGCGCAGCTTCAGCGCGTGGGGCGCGGTGCAACGCACGGACGTCGAGTTGTCCCGGAGTGGCGCGCCGCGTCGCATCCCGATCGCGCGTGCCGAAGCCGGGTACATCGACGCGATCGGCGTGAAGCCCCAGATCGGTCGCTCCATCACCGTCGCCGATGAGGCGCAAGGCGCGCCGGACGTGGCGCTTGTGACCAACGACCTGGCCAACGAAGTGCTCGGCGGCGCCGCGGGCGCGCTGGGCCGCACGATCGTCCTCGATGGCGTCTCGCATACGGTCGTTGGAGTGCTGCCTCCCGGCCGGCACGAGCTCGGCGGTTTCCGGGCCGACGCATGGACAGCGCTCAAGCTTCCAGCCATCGTCCGGCGTGGTCCGTTCTGGCTCTCCGGCGTAGGGCGACTCAAGCCCGGCGTGGCGATGGAGGCCGTCTCGCGCGACCTCGCCCCGGTCAGTGCGCGGCTGCTGACCGAGTGGACGGACTTCCGGGACAGCACGGCGCGCTTCAAGGCCACGCCGCTCCACGAGGCCATCACCGGGCGCGCCAACCGCCCTGTGGGACTCTTCGCCGGGGCGGTGTTGCTCGTGCTCCTGCTCGCGATCACCAACGTGACCACGCTCGCCCTCGTTCGGGCCTCGGGACGCGCCGGCGAAATCGGGGTGCGCGTCATGCTCGGCGCGCGACGCGGCCGGATCGCGCGCCTGCTCGTCACCGAGAGCCTGGTGCTCACCCTGGCGGCTGGCGTGTTAGGCATCCTGCTCGCGGCGGGGGGCGTTCGGCTCGCCGTGGCGCAGCTTCCCGACCTCCCGCGCATCGGCGATGCCGCGCTCAACTGGCGCGCCATCCTGGTCACACTGGCTGCCTCGGTCATCGCCGGCGTCGTCGTGAGCCTCTCGCCGTTGGCCACGCTGGTCGGGCGACGGGCGAGCACGCTGCGCGCCGAGAATCGTCGCACAAGCGCGGGACAGCGAACGAACCGGATCCGCGGCGTGCTCGTTGCCGCGGAGTTTGCGCTCGCCCTGCCACTGCTGGTAGGCGCTGGCCTGCTGCTCAACAGCTTCGTGCGCCTGCAGCGGGTCGATCCCGGCTTCTCCACCGATGGACTCGTGTCCGTGGGTGTCACGCTGCCGCGCGCACGCTATGCCGACGCGCCGGCGATCGCGGCCTTCATGCAGCGCGCCGAGCAGCGGCTCGCCGAGCGCTTCGGGGCTGATCGGACCGGGCTCGCGTCGGCCATTCCGCCGGATAACTCGGGAGACAACGACAACTTCAACCTCGTGAGCCATCCCGTTCCCTCGGGGCAAGCTGAGCCGGCGGTGCCGTGGTACTACGTCACGTCCGGCTATTTCTCCGCGCTCGGCATCAAGCTGTTGGCGGGCCGCACCTTCACACCGGGGGACACGGGGAACGCACCCCCGGTCGTGATGGTGAGCGAGTCGTGGGCGAAACGCTACCTGCCCGGCGGTGACGTCGTGGGCCAGCAGTTGGTTCAGGGCGGGTGCTATGACTGTCCGCGGACGACGATCGTTGGTGTCGTCGCCGACATCGCGAGCCTCGGTCCGGGGGGCGACCCGGCGGTGGCGTATGGACCGACGGGTCAAGCCGGGTGGCGATCGACGAACCTGGTGGTGCGTGGCGGCGAGGGCCCCGCCACGACCCTGCGCGAGATGCGGGAAGCGATCCGGAGCCTCGACCCCGAGCTCCCGCTCGAGGAGTGGATCATTGCACAGCGGTTCGACGATTCGCTGGCCGACCCGAAACGATGGGCCTCGGTGCTCTCGGCCTTCGCCGGCGTCGGCCTGCTGCTTTCCGCACTTGGAGTCTTCGGCCTGATGTCGTATGTAGTGCGACAGCGGCGACGCGAGATCGGCGTGCGCCTCGCGCTGGGCGCGCGGCCCGTCGAGATCACGCGCTTCATCGTTGCCCGTGGGATGCGCTACGCGGCAGCCGGAAGCGTGATTGGCGTCGCCCTGACGATCGTGCTCTCGCGGCGGCTGCAGACCCTGCTCTTCGGCGTGAGCGCGACGGATGCGAGCACGATCGGCGGCGTGGCCGTGCTGCTCCTTGCGTCTGCGCTGGTGGCGTGCTGGATCCCGGGACGTCGCGCTGCCCGCATTCGGCCCCTGGAAGCGATTGCTAGTGACTGATGGACTAGTAGACGGGACGGACTAGTGGACTAGTGGTGGACGGGTGGACGACTAGTCCACTAGTCCCACTAGTCCACTAGTCCATAAACGCCCGAATGGGGTCCGCTCGCGCCCTAACGCGAAACGGACCCCACCTTTCCTGAACCGGTCGGCGC
>JACMLI010000247.1 GCA_014379705.1 Gemmatimonadaceae bacterium | reverse complement strand
GGTCGACGACCGCCGTCCGCGCGTTCAGCACGCCGACGAAGCGCGCGGCCTCGGGGCGCACCTCGCGACTCCTCGATGACGACGCCTGGGCGCCTGCCGGTTGCACGACGCCAACGGCCGCCACCGCCGTCCACGCGCCGACGACCCATCCCGTCAGCCAACCGCGCCGTGGATGCAGAATGGGTTTAGGCCACAGGGCGCCGGCCAACGCAGGGGACCTGGTCATGGCGTCGCCGCCACGCGCAGGTTCGAAAAGTACGCCTCGCTGCTGATGCGGGCCCACAGCGCAATCTTCCCGCCTCCCTCGCCCAGCCTGAGGTCATTCACTACGAGGCTCGGCTGCGAGGCCCCGTTCACGAACAGGCGGGCCTTCGTGCCCGCCACCTCAATCTTCATGTTCGTCCAGCCGCCAGGCTCGAGGTCAGCATACGACTCGTACACACCAGGACGCTCCTGCCGCAGCCGCTGCCACTGGAATCCCGGGTCGGCCTCGTATTGCGTGGAACGGTTGCGGAACAGTTGGTCGTTCAGCCGCGAGTTTTCGGGGCGCAGGTAGAAACGCTCGGCACTGTCCCCGCGGACGCGGAAGGAAATGCCGATGAATCCCTTGAACCCTGTCGAGTCACCCGTGGTCGAGTAGCCCGAGCGTCGCGCACCCGCGACGTCGACCTCGATCACGCCGTTCCGGAAGTCGGAGCCGGTCAGCACCGCGACCATCTCCTGGTCCTGGTCGCGCTCATGCCCTTCGCGTGGGGCGAGCTTGAGCGCCTTTCGGCCCCGATACTCGACCCAGAGGATTCGCGCGTTCGTCAACGCGATGGGTGTGGACGCATCGAGCGCGATCGGCACCGCGACCTTGCCACCCTGTCCATATGAAGGGACAGGGGCACCGAGGCAGAGCAGGGCGAGCGCGGCGCTCGTTAGGGTTTCTCGCGTGGGCATGGCACCTCAATGCGTGGGACGATCGGCGAGCGACGTCAGGAACCCGCCCGTGAACGTTGCCAAGGGCCGATGCGGGGGCGCTTGAAGGATCTTGAGGTGTCGCATTCCGACACTCCGACCGATTGCCGGCGCGTCACCGGGTCGTGACGAGGGCGTGCGTTGTGCGCGCGGCGGGAATCATCCCGCGTGATCACGCCTCGTCACGTCCCATTGCGGAGTATCACAGCAGGTGAATCCCTCCGCGCTTCTCGCGGGTCAGAGCAATACGGAAAGGAAACCCGGGCCGACAAACGGTCGTACGGCTTGGGGTGTCCAACATCCGACTCACCGATTCCGCGAGCGACGACCCATGCTGATCCCCGTCCACCTCACCGACCTCCAACTCGCAATCGTGCGCCTTCTCTGGACCAACGGAGAGTGCACCGTCGTCGACGTCCAGGAGGGGCTGCTGCCCGAGCGAAACCTCGCGCAGACCACCGTGGCCACGCTCCTCACCCGACTCGAGAAGCGCGGCGTGGTGAGTCACCGCACCGCCGGCCGCCAATTCATCTATCGCGCCGAGGTCACTGAGCCCGAAGTGCGCCGCTCGATGGTTGGCGAGCTGACCAACTCCCTCTTCGAGGGACGCCCGACCGCCCTCATCTCGCACCTGCTCGTCGAGCGTGAACTCGGCGTCGACGAGCTGGGTGAGGTCAAGCGCATGATCGCCGACGCGGAACAGCGCACGTACCTGCAGGCTGCATCCTGATCCCTGCGCCGCCGGTGGTACCGGCGGCGTGGAATTCTCGATGGACCCGTAGGTCGCGAACGGGGACTCGTGGATCGAAGCAAGTCACGGAGGAGGGTAGCCCCCGATGGGGCCGCCTTCCTCCGTGCGTTGCACGTGAGGGCTCCGGCCGGTGAAGCGCGCTACTCTGACCGCAGGACTCGCTGGGGATCCGCCCGGGTGGCGCTCGCAGCCGGGATCGAACTGGCGAGAAGTGCCACGCCGACCAGCACCAGTCCGACCACGCCGAACACCATCGGGTCGCGCGCCGACTGCTGGTAGAGAAGCGGCTCCACCCAGTGACCCCCGGCCCAGGCCAGGGCGCCGCCGAGCACGACTCCGGCCACCGCGAAAGTGACGCCTTGGCCGACGACGAGCCGTACCACGTCCCCCTGGCGGGCGCCGAGCGCCATCCGCACCCCGAGTTCGTGCATTCGCTGCGCGACGTTGTACGCGATGACGCCGTACATGCCGACGGCCGCGACCACGACGGCGAGCAACCCGAAGCTCACGAACACCGTGGCACCCAGGCGCCACGATCGCCGCTGCCTCGCGATGAGGTCTTCCATTGCCAGCACGTTGACGTAGGTCTGCCCCGGCATCACGACCTGCAGCGCCTTGCGCACGGGCTCGACCTGCGAGTGCACGTCCCCGCGCATGCGGAGCATGAGTGCAAACCCGCCGGTGGAGCGATACTGGGCGATCGGCATGTAATAGCGGTTCTGCCCCTCGGGCATCAGGGAGTTCTGCATGGCATCCTCGGCGATCCCTACAACACTCATGCAGGGCATGGTGTCGGCCTCGATGCGGATGCACTTGCCCAACGCGTCCTCGCCCGGCCACAGCACGCGGGCCATCGACTCGCTCACGATGACGATGGGAGGCGCGCCCGCGCGATCGGCGTCGGTGAAGCCGCGGCCGCGGATGATGCGCGTGCCGCTCGCGCGGAAGTAGTCCGTGGTGGCGGTCTGGTACGTGAAGCGCCCGAGGCGATCCACCGAGTCGATGCCCGGGACGAACACGTCGTCCGTCGACGTGCTCCAGAACGGGACGCTGCTTACCCAGGTGGCCGCCTCGACCTGCGGCATCGACTGGGCGGCCTGGAGCAGTTCGCGATGGATGCGCACCCGGTTGCTGTCGGTCATCGGCAGGTCCCGGAACACACGCGCAGCCAGCATGATCCGGTCGACGTCGTAGCCGAGGCGTGCCTGCGAGACATTCCCGAGACTGCGCACGAAGAGTCCCGCGCCCACGAGGAGGAGCACGGAGAGCGCGGCCTGGAAGACGAGCAACGCCGAGCGGACCCGGGAGCGCTGGCACGTGCCCTCGCGCGCACCCGCCTTGAG
>JACMLI010000246.1 GCA_014379705.1 Gemmatimonadaceae bacterium | reverse complement strand
CCGTGTCCGCGGCAGTCCAGGCGCGACGCACGTCAGGCGCCTCGCCAGTACCGCGGCACGCCAACAGGCCAAGCAGGAGCCCGACGGATCGCGCCCGCATCGCCTGGGGCATGCACCTGCCGCCGTGAGCCCGCACCTTCGTGCTCAGGTGGGGCGCGGACGACCTGGCCTCGCCTCCCGGCCCGCGGTGAGCTCCGCCTTCTCGCGGAACGTCACCGACTTGCCGCACTGCGTGCAACAGTAGTTGCCGGTGCGCTCACCCAGGTCGTATTCGCGCGTGAACACCGGGTGGTCGCAGGGCTGGTCGCCCCACTTCTGTTGGAGCTCGACGGCCTTTTTGCGTTGCAGCGGCGTATCCTCGACCCGGCGGGAAGAACAGCAGAGGTCCGGGAAACTACCACAAGATCGTAAGCCTGCGAACGCCCGCTAGCCGGCGGCTCTCACTGGCCGATTCTTCCGGTAGGAGTCCTTGAGGGCAATCCTGCCATCACGAAACGTGAAGACGTCACAGCCGTGGACTTCTACGCGCCCACCGTCGGCTCGCGTTCCTGTAAACGTCCACTCCGAGACGCCCCGATCCCCGTGAACAAAGTGGCGGGCGTTGCCCCACTGGGCATCGGGGAACACCATCCACACTTCCGCAAACGCGGACCGCACCGCGTCACGACCCGCGTATCGGGTGCCGCAGTCGTCGGGGCCTGCCGAAGATTCGAACACGCAATCGTCCGTCATGCATGACATGAGCGCGTCGACATCGTGACGGTTCCATGCATCGGCAAAGGCGTGCAGGAACTCGGTGGTGACAGGAGTAGCGTTCGCCATGATCAGCCTCGAAAGAACCGGAGTGAGACTCGACTTCCTCGAAGTCGAGTCTGACCCCACTTCCTACATCTTGCGCTCGATCGCCCGGAGCCGAGTCACCAGCGGGGCGAGATCGCGGGAGGCCAGTTCAGGATGGCCGAGTTCGCTGTCCTCGGCGCGGTGCAGGTAGCGGGCGACCTCCACGTCGGACCCCCCGCGGGCCAACAGGTTGTAGATCTCGTGGGCAAACCCATGGTACTCCGGATGTTCTCCCGGCGCGCTCGAGACACCAAGGGGGTCCCATTGCTCGAGCAAAGCGAGTTCGATGCTCGCCTCTGCCGCCGACCTGTCCATGGACATTGCCCCGCCTCGCGTGATGTGGATGTTCTACGGACCCGACGCCCCCTTGAAGTGGTGCCTCAGGTGGGGGTCCGTCAAGCGGGCAGCCACCGACAACGAATCGTTAGGTGGATGTCTGAAGATGCGCGGCGGCGGCAAGGCTCGGGAGCTGCCGGAACCACTCGAGCGCATCCACCAGGTCGGCTGGAGACTCGAATTCGTTGGTGCGCTGGTCGCGACCGCGCTCGATCCGGACGTAGAGCACGTGCGTGATCGGCGAACCATGACCGCCCCGACCCGCGTAGAAGTACCGGTGAGGGACGTCAGGCATCTCACCGAACGGGCGCGTGCCGAGAATGCGCTGGACCAGGTCGCGTCCCACTGCGGAGATGGCGAACCGGAAGCGCGCCCCCGCTCCAGCTCGCTGCAGTGCCACGACGACGAAGGCGCCACTCGGCGAGTCGCCGGCTTGAATGACTTCGGGATCTGCGAGGTCTCGATTGCTCATGTCCATCGATGAACGTATCCACCGAACACCTGGGCGCGTGGCGAAGGCATTCATGAGAAAGGCAGCAAGCGAAGCTTGGGGCCTCCTGCGCTCCTTTGACAGCTACCCAATGGGGATACCCCATGAGGTCAGGCGCGAGGAGCGTACCAGTCCAGCACCCGAAGCGCGCGCAGGGTGACCCATCGATTCGGCGCACCAACGACGCCGGCCACTTCCTCGTGAAGCGTATCGCGGTGCCGCACGTCGAGCAGCCAGCGCCCGTCACCCTGACGTCGCTCGACCACGATCCCGACGGCCTCCTCCATTCGCGCGTCCAATGGTACGCCCGCTCCGCGCAGGTAGTCGAGCGCGCGGAGCACGTCGTAGTGCCAGAGCGGCGGAAACGCGAACTGCGTCCACGCGGGCTTTATGATCTCACCCGTTGACAGCCTGCGGAGCAGGCGACGCTCGAGGAGATACTCCTCCGCACGCCGCCGCGCCTCAGTCACCGCGGACGTCGCGCCAAACGCCTGCTCGAACGCCAGCAGGCCTTCGAGCACGCAGAGTGTCGTGTGGAACGACGACCGCACCGAGCCACGCTCCGCCTCGCAGTTCCAGCCGCCGTCCCCGAGTTGTTCGCCCAGGAGTCGGTCCACGAGCCGATCGCTGCGCCCGCCGAAGTACGCGCCGAGCGCGACGACGCGTCCGTTGATGCACGGCTCGACCTCCCCCTCGAAGAAGGGCGAATTGCCCCATTCCGGGCCCCAATCCACGTGCCGGCGAACGAGGTCGATCGCGGCTCGCGCGCGCGCGCTGGCCGGGTCGATCCCCAGGTCGCGCAAGAACAGCAGCGTTTGCATGTTCGTCCACCAGAACGGGAGGGCGTCGCCATCGCCCCACTGGCCGTCGGGACGTTGCTGGTCGAGCAGCCGCGGTGCCCATCCCTCCAACGCGACGCGCGACCGTTCAGCTGCGACGACCTCCGCCGGCGTGTCCATCAGGTCGCGCATGACCTGCCAGCGAATCGACGGATCCGAGTCGAGGAGCCAGACGATGACTGGGTCGTTCGAGGACCGCGGCTGAGACTCGCGTTGTGTGGGCGTCATCCGTTTATCACTCGGCGTTCGGGCATGGCTGGGAAAGCTTAGGCGGCGTCGACATTCAGCGAACTCGCAACGCGGCTCCCAACAGGTCAATCGCCAGTCGAACGGCGGTCTGCGCCGTCACGCCGGTAGCATCGTAGAACGGATTCACCTCAACCACGTCGAGTCCCACGACGCGTCCCTTGCGAGGCAGGCCGACCAGCAACTCATGCATCTGTTGAAACGAGAGCCCTCCCACCTCCACGGTGCCTGTCCCCGGCGCGAGGCTCGGATCGAGGACATCGACGTCGAGCGACACGTGGATGGTACCCAGGTCCGGAAGCGATGCGAGCACCGCGCGCACGCCTTCACGATGAATCCGCTCCGACGTGATGATCGTGCTGCCCAGCGCCCTCGCCCGAGCAACGCCCACCGAATCATTGGCGATACCGCGCATCCCGATCTGCACGAACTTGATTCCAGGCAGTTGCGCGACCTGTTGGATCCACCCGCCATGATTGAGGATGTCCGGGTCCCCATTGCCATAGGCGTCGAGGTGTGCATCGAAATGCACCACGGTGATGGGCGACTGTCCGAGACCGCGGATCACCGGGAAGGCAATCGAGTGGTCGCCGCCCAGGACAAGCGGGAATGCCCCTTGCTTCACGATCGCGGCCACCGCCGCCGTGATGTTCCGGGAAGTCTGAGCCATGCTGCCGGGCACCACATCGATATCGCCCAGGTCGGCCCACTCGAGCCCCTTGAGCACGGTCTGCTCGGTATCGATGTAGTAGAAGCCGTTTGCCGGTGCCCACGCATAGATGAGCGAAGCCTCGCGGATCTCGCGGGGCCCGTAGCGTTGGCCGGGTCGATTGCTCGTTCCCTGATCGACCGGGGCACCCACGACGGCGATGCGCGCGGTCAGCGTCGTCACGTCGCGCACGTATGGCGCGCGGAGGAAGGTGCGAATGCCGCCGAAGTCCTGCGTGGAGTTCCCGAACGGGGACGGGGACCGAGTTTGGGCGCCCACGCCCGTTGCGAGGCAGGTCAATCCGATGAGGACGAACGGTCGACTGTGCAACGGATCCTCCCTCTCTGGTCACGCGTCCACGGGCCACGGCCCGTGGCCGCCTAACGTCGCGTCGGGCCCAACGACGAGGCCGTCCGACAAGACTGCGGCCTCCGAACCCAACAATCAATACTGCCCTCCGGTGCGGCCGCGTTCCCATCGCCCCGCGTACGATGCCGTGCGGAGGGCCGGGCGTTACCATGTACGATGCACACACGCCCGCTGCGAAACGCCCCGGGGGCCGGCTCGTATTGATGTCGTGACGCATCCGCCCGCTGAGTTCCTTGACCTTCAGGCCGCCCTGGCCGGCGAATATTCCATCCAGCGCGAGCTGGGCCGTGGCGGCATGGGCGTGGTCTACCTCGCGCGCGACGTGCAGCTCGACCGCGACGTCGCCATCAAGGTCCTGCCGACGCACCTCGCCGAGACGCCGTCGGCGTGCGAGCGATTCCTGCGCGAAGCCCGCATGGCGGCGGGACTCTCACACCCGCACATCGTCCCGATCCATCGCGTCAGCGAGACCGGCGGCTTCGTCTTCTTCGTCATGAGCTACATCGAGGGAGAGACGCTGGGCGAACGCCTGCGTTCGAGCGGTCCGCTCCCGCCCGTAGAGGCGACGCGGGTGATGCGCGAAGTGGCGTGGGCCCTCGCCTACGCGCACGGACGCGGCCTCGTGCACCGCGACGTAAAGCCGGACAACATCCTGCTGGAAGCAGGGTCCGGGCGCGCCCTGGTGACCGACTTCGGCATCGCGCACGACGGTGGCGATCCCGCCCTCGATACCGATCCGGGAAAGGTCATGGGAACCGCGCACTTCATGAGCCCGGAGCAGGCGGCGGGACAACCCATCGACGGACGCAGCGACATCTATGCGTTGGGTGTCGTTGGCTACATGTCGGTGAGCGGCCGCCTGCCTTTTGAATCGCCGAACCTCCCGGCGTTGCTGCTGCGACAGGCGACGGAGGAAGCGCAGAGCGTCGTGCGTG
>JACMLI010000245.1 GCA_014379705.1 Gemmatimonadaceae bacterium | reverse complement strand
GGCCCCGAGGCTGGCCGACAGGCGGCGATGGTCATGCTTCGCGTGTTCGAGCGCGGTTTCGAAGAGCGGCAGCGCGGCGCCCGCCCCCTGGGTGTTGAGCGTGCCCTCGGCCTCGATGATCTCGAGCGTGCCGTCCATCGGGACGTAGGCCGGATGGCCGAGGAGGAACCTCCGGTACTCCGCGACGGCGTGCATCAGCGCCACCCATCGCGCGCCGCGGTCACTCCCGCTCGCCTCGCGCGCCTCCACCGCGAGCGTCTCGAGCCGCATGACGTGCGCGACACCGATCAACGCGGGGGCGAGCGGGCTCGCCGCTGCGTCCAGGTTGGCGTACTCGGGACTGAGCAGTTCCTCCACCAGCACCTTGCCCAGCAACGTGTCGCCGGAATCGCGGGCCTGGTCGACCCATTGTTCGAAGCGCGTGCCGGCCGTCCCGGGGTTGGCCTGCAGCAGGTGGTAGATCGCCTCGCGCATGGCTGCCGCGCGCGCCGCGGCGGTCGGGGCGGCGGCGGCGCGCAACTCATGGAAGACCACCGCCTTCATGTGCAGCGCCCGAAAGGCGTCCGGCTGGTCGGCACGCAGGAGCCGGCGCATCGGCTCGACCACCTCGACGTGGAAGGCGATCGCCTGCGCGTCGTCCGCGGAGCGGTAGACAAACGACGAATTGCTGACGTACAGGGCGAGGTCGTCCCAGAGCGCGTCCGGGTGCAGGTCCTGGTCGGCGCCCAGCAGGTCGGTGCGAAAGCGGGGCTTGCCGCTGACGGCCGGGATGCGATCGCGCGATGGCACGTCGTGCGGGGCCTTGCCCTGCATCGCCTCGCGCATGGTCGGGATGAGCACGCCGTCGAAGAAGGCTCGCGTCAGGCGGCGCGGGATCACGCCGTAGCGGATCACCCACTGCAGGCGCGGGTTGTGCAGCCGGTCCACCACGCGTTCGATGAGGTACGCGAGGTCGGCCTCCGGTGAGGCGTCGATCTCCGCGGCGGTGATTCCGTCGCGGGCGAGGATGATGTCGGCCCACAGGGCGAGCACGAGGGGAAGGCCTCCGCTCTTCTCGATGATCGACGCCACGCGCGCATCGTCGGGCACGTGGCGGACACGCGTGAGGAACTCGCGCGCCTCGGCATCGGCAAAGGGCGTGAGGGTGAGGCGTTGCCATTGCCCGACGTAGCGCGTGGCGAAGTCACCGGCGCCGTCCCGCCCGGACGGTGAGAAGCGTCCGGCGAAGATCACCTTGAGCTGCGGGTGCTCCGCGTGGACGGTCGCCAGCAGTTCGAGGGCGCCCTCGATCACGTTGCGTCCCTGCGTGCTGTAGAACTCGGCGCGCAGGAAAGCCTCCTCGATCGTGTCGAACACGATGAGGACCGGGCCCTGGGCCCGCTCCTGCAACGCGCGCCCGAAGCGTTCCGCCATCTCCGCCCCAAAGCGCTGCGAGCGTTCGGGGGTGAGGGCGTGGCCCGATCCCTGCGCCGCATCCTGGGTCTCGAGTGCGATCTCCACCTGCTCCTGCACCTGCGCGGCGAGGCGCTGCAACTCCGTGGTGGCGCCGTGCTCCCCCTCGAGGCGCAACTGCCCCTCGAGCTGCGAGACGAGTTGCGGGATCAGGAGCCACGCATGCTCGGCGATCAGCGTGCGGAGCGGGAAGTCGAAGTCGATGCGCGCGCAGGGAATGCGCGCCGGCTCGGGGACGCACTTCCGCGCGATGAGCCACCGGATGAACATGCTCTTGCCCATGCCGCCACGGGCCTCGAGCACGCCGATCCACTCCGGGACCGAGGCGCACGTCCAGTCGAAGGCCTGGCGCATGAACTCGCGCTCCAGCGCAAAGGCAGACTGTGTGTAGGCTTCGGTCCAGCTCCGCCGGGCATCGTAGTAGCGTCGCAGGTCCGCGCGCTGGCGGAGGAGCGTGTCGGTGAGGAGCGAGTCGCGCTCCTCGAGGATCGTGAGGATCTCGAAGCAGCGCACGAGGTCGAAGTGCACGTCGGCGACGGCGTACGCGGCCGCGATCGCGCCGACCGCGGCTCCGGGATCGGCAGCGATCAGCTGGTACAGTCGCTCCAGCTCCCACCGCTCGCCCCACGTCGCGAGCAGGTCCGCGAGCTGCTGGCTCGTGTCGATGAACGTGTCGGCCCGCCCCGTGTCCGACGGGGTCGTCGGGAAGATGTCGGTGGAGGAGAGCGACCGGACCCACGTGTCGAGACGTTCCGTGCGCGGTCGGCTTCGCATCCGATAGAGGCCAACGCTCCCGGGGACCGCCTCGACGTCCGTGTGCGCCACCAGCCAGGCGAAGTTGAGGTCATCGACGGAGACGCGGCGCGCGGCGCAGGGCAGGAACACGTCGAGCACCATGCGCTCGTTGAAGGCGTGGGGCAGGGCCGCGAGGTCGAGGAGCGCGTGCTGCGCCGGCGTCTCCGCTTCCCACGGGTCGGCCAGGCCCTCGTTGCGGGCAAGTTGCGCGAGGAGTTCCCGCGCAGACTGGCGGACGCCACTCACGGGCCCTTCTCCCTGGACTTGCCCACCATGACGGCGAACGCGGCCAGCGTATCGGGCGTGAATGGTTCGTCCGCCATTTGCTCGTCCAGGAACGTGATCAGGCTGGCGCCACGATTGCGATCGAGCTTGCGCACGAGGAGGTACTCGTTGGCCAGCCAGCGCCAGTCTTCACGCGCGAACGGATTGAGTGTTCGGCCCGCGTCACCTTCCACGAGCTTCGTCAGGTCGAAGTCGGCGACCTGCTCCTGGCGCAGCGCAAGCACGAGGCGTACCGGACCGAGTTCCTTGCGGAGCGCCAGGTCGACGAGCTTGGGCCGGATGTACTTCCTGAACTCGTCGGGAGGCACACCGCCGTTGGGGCCCCCCAGGTGGTCGAGCACGACGAACAGCGGCTCCCCATTGGCACTCGCCACCAACGCCCGCGCAAACGACTCGAACGCGCGATCGATCGTGTCCGGGTGTGCGGTGTCGGCGCGATAGGATTTCTCGTGGTCGACGCCCGATGCCGGGGTGCGAAGGAGCGCGCCCGGCACCGGGCGACCGTCGAGCAAGGCGTTGAGTTCCTCGTTGAAGTCCGCAAACACGGGATACAGCAGTGGCCGGAGGATGTCCTGCGCCTCGAGCGCCTTCGGTCCGCGGATCTGTCGGAGGAGCCCGATGGCGTCGTGCCAACCCCCCGTCGCAAGGTCCACGTACACCACGCGGGAGCCACGCATCGCGAACTGCTCGAGGCACGTCTTGAGAAAGTCGCTCTTCCCGACCTCCTTGAGCCCGGCGAGTACGAGGAGCTTGGAGCGTGCGCCCGCCGCCTGTTTCACCTCGCGCCGATCGCGGCGGCGCCCGACGAAGCCGGAGAGCTTGAGGAGCGAGCCGCTCGCCGCGGCCAGGTTCGAGAGCTCTGCGGGCGGGGCCGCCTCCAGTGCGAGCACGCGCGCAGGCTCGCATGCCAGCGTGAGGGTGAGCAGCGACCAGTCCTTGCGGTCCTGCCCGGCGTTGGACTGCATCGTCTCCAGCCGTGCCTGCGAGACGGCCGCGTCCAGCAGCACGCCATCGGAGACCTGTTCGTAGAAGCGCCGAGACAACATCGCCGCAGCATCACCGAGCACGTCGCCCTGCATGCCGATCACCGCCGGCACCCCCGCATCGAGCAGCGCACTCGCCACGCGCCAGCTGCCTGCCGCCCCGGCGAATTCCGCGGTGCGACACGCATTGATGAACACCACGCGCGGCGGGTGGGGACTCAGGAGCTGGAACATTTCCCGCGCGGTCCACGTGCGCGTGACGTCCCCGGACCAGAGCTCCAGGCCGGCGGTGGTGTCCCCATCCCCGGCAATGCCGTGGCCCACGAAGTGGAGGATGTCGGGCGCGAAGCCCGCCAGCTCACTCGTCAGGCGCTCGATCGTCGGACGCTCGAGGACCTCGACATCGAACAGCGTGCGCCGTGGGCACGCGACGTCGAGGATCGCCTGCACTTCCTCACGCCAGTTGATGCGGTTGTCATTGGCCTTGCAGCCGACGATCACCAGCAGCTTCATGGGGCGTGGCAACGGCCCCCCCGGCTCGACCGCGCTTTCCGCCGCGCGATGCCACGGGCCATGCGCTTCGGTGAAGAACCAGCGGTTCTTGTGGTTGATCAACTCCCACGGCAGGTCGCGCAGGTCGGCGGGCACGATCGCCAGCACGGTACGGAGGGACTCGCCCGTCGCACGCCGCGCCCACCCGGCATCGCGCTGCGCTTTCCACGCCGCCGACACGCCGGGTTGGTCGAGCAACCGGAAGAGCAGGTCCCCCACGGCCTCGAAGCCGGTAGGGGAGGGATCCTCCTGCTCGTGGTACCACGCGAGCGCGTCCTCCACGGTGAGCGGCTTGCCGGGATCGTCGGGGTGCAACGGTGCGTTCGGCACCACGAGGTCGCGCGGGATGGTCCCCTGCGCGATGGGGGCGTCCTCCCATCCGGGCTGACCAGTATCGAGCCGCATGGTCAGCGGGTACGGCTGGCCCGCTGGTGCGTCCTCGATCCGGATGTGCAGTGTCAGCACGTGACCCCTGGTTGCCGCGACCCGACATGGGAAAGTGGCGAACTGATGCGTGAGTGCCTGACGAGAGACTCGTCAGCCACCTGGGGCAATTCTCGATGGCCACACCGTCGCTGTCCAGTGACAACGCCGAACGCATCAGCTCACTCCCACAACGCGGCGGTGCGCTCAGGCAAACCGCGCCTGCGCCCACGGGTCCCCGAGATAGGCGAAGGCCTGGTACGTGGGATCCTTTGGCTTCGCCTTGCGCAGGGCCTGGAGCGCCTCACCGATCGCCTTCCCCGCCTTGAGTTGCCCGTAGAACGCCACGGCGAACTCGCGTGCGCTGTCGTCGGCGACGGCCCAGTACGGGGCCACGATGCCACTGCACCCCCCTTCGACGCACTGTGCGGCGAACCCGCCCATCTGCCCCATGGTGACCCCCGACGTCCCGACTTCACAGGCGTTCAGGTACACGATCGGATGGCCGACCTCGAGGAGCTTCGACCCGATGAAATGCATGGCCGTGATCGTGTCCCCGTTCTCGAGGATCAGGGTGCTCAGGTCCGCGTGCTTCGCGTACTTGCCATGCCCCGTGAAGTGCAGCAGCTGAATGTCCGTCCGGTCGAGCAGCTTCTTCATCGACGCCTTGTCGACCGTCGGCATTTTCGTGAACACGGGCAGCGCCTGCGTGAGGTCTGCCGCCTCGAGCAGGGACCAGATGAGGAACCCCGCGTCCTGGTATTGCGGGTTCGCGATGGTGGCGGACGTCACCGTGAGCGCCTGGGGCCGCGGGCGCATGCCTAACGCCGGCCGCCACCGCCCCATCACGTGCGCCACACCGAGGCGCGGCAGGACCTTGCCGCGGCCGTGGGGCACGATGAGCTCCCACGGGATCAGCATCTCGTCGGAATGGACCAGGATCGATCCCGGGAGGTGCTTCGCGTCGTACAACCGGAAGTACTCGTCGCGGAACGCGTCAGGCAGCTGCGTCCACAGCCACTTACCTAACGTGTCGACCTCCTCAAGCAGGTCGGCGCGCCATGCCTTGAGGGACGCGGCATTGCCGTCCGCCGGAAAGCGCTCGGCGAACGACTCGAACTGGTCGGTGAGGAAGGAGGCAAGTTCGGTCCGCGTGAAGGTGATGGTCCCCACGCGCAGCGACTCGACTTCGGGCTCGCCCGGGATGCGGCTGCGCAGGCTCACCTGGAATGGCGGGGAGCCGTGATCGTCCTTGCCCTCCACGCGAATCACCAGCTCGCACTCGCGGCCGGGGGCGGACGTGTCGAACGGCACGATGCGGCTTTCCCCGGCTGGCTTCACGGGGCCCTTCCAGGCCTTCGGGCGCACGGTGGTCCAATGCGTCACGCCCCCGATCGACGCGTTCCCCGACCAGATGTCGGCGCGAATGTCGCGGCGCACAGGCTCGCCGCTCGCCGGCTCCTGCGCCGTCAGCATGAACGTCACCTGCTCCTTCTTTCCGTCGAAGGTCCGGCCAATCGTGATCGGCTGTTCGCGCGATGGCGCAACGGCAAAGCCCGGCGCGCTGAGCGAGACGCTGAGGGTAATGCTCTCCTTGCCCGCGGCGATCGCGATGGAGAACGCCTGGTCGACCTGCTCCCTTGTGATGGCGTCGGAGAGCTTGAGCACGAGAGGGTGCGTCTCGCCGGCGATCACCAGTTCATGAAAAGCGATCTCGGGGCGCCGCGTGACGTTGAGCTCCGCCAGATCATGGCCCGCGCTCCCTGAGCGCGTTGGCGCTCCCCGGCTGCGAGCTCGCCGAGTGGGGCCCTTGGGCTCGAGTCCGAGCCTCTTGCCAGCTCCGGGAGGTGAGAGCGGCGCGGACGACGCCGGAGGGGGAGGTGGCGGCAGCGGCGCGGCGGGCGCCTGCATGGGAGGTGGTGATGGCGCGGGTGGAGCCTCGATTCCCCTCATCGGTGGCTTGCTACGCGTCGGTCGCGACTCTTCACGCGGGATAGAACCCGGCGATTGTACCCGGCCCAGCGTCGACGACGCGATCATCACGAGTTCGCGAGACATCGCGTCGGTGATCTCGGGCCTGGGCGATCCTTTCGGCGCCCCGAGGATCGCCACCCAGGCTCCACGCGCCCGTGAAGTGGAGCGATCCGCCTCGACGGTGAATACGACCGCCGGACCGGCGTCGGTCGCCGTTGCGCGTGGTATGAGCCGCGGCTCCATCGCATCGTATACGGCGATGAGTCCCACCACTTCGTACGACTGTGGTAGCACGATCACGGTGAAGGTGAGGAAGCTTGCGGCCGAGTCCGCCAGCTGGATCCGATGGACCTCCGTGACCCTGAGGCCAAGCACTCCGACCGCGTGCGCGCACTCCCGCGCCACCACGACCTCGCGCGATGCGTCCGGGTCACTGGCCCTCGGCTCCCACCGGGTGAGCGCGGCGTCGAACTGGCCACTGACGGCCGTCTTCGAGGAGAAGCCGACTTCGCGAAGTGCCGATGTGAGTTGCGCGTGTTCCACATGCATGTGCGTTGCCCTCGAGGCGTTCGACTGACTTGCCATCCCAGTGTAGGCTCACGCTGGCCAGCGGGTCAAACTGTGGCGTCGGCGCCCCTCCCTTGTCGGCCGCGCCACCCCGACGCATGGTCCCGAAATCCCGACAGCGGAGGATGCCGTGCCGGCACGACGTATCAGCGATGAGCAGAACAACGAACTCGTTAGGAGCGCCATCGAGCAGGCCGAGGCTGCCGCGACGACTGACGCCGAGTTCGCGCAGATCCTGCGCGCCGTGTACCTGCAAAGCCACCCCGTGATGAGCCGCCAGCTCCCCGTCATCCGCGTGCGGAGTGCTCGCGGTGCGGCCGCCGCGCCCCCACAGGCGGATCCCGACTTCCATATCTACGAAGATCCGCGCTTCCTCAAGAACGCGCGCGCCATGGCCGCACGGGTCAAGGCTCGGCTCCGCATCATGGGCGGCACCACCGTGATGGGAAACGAGTTCCCCGATTGCGTGGCTGTGGGCGCGGTACCGAAGGGGAAGAAGAAGGGCGACTGGCAGTGCACCGGCACGCTCATCGCCCCGAATGTCGTGGTCACGGCGTGCCACTGTTCGGAATTGGCGACCCAGGTGCACTTCGGCAACGACGTCACGAAGAAGGGAACCGTGATCGGCGTGTCGAAGGCGGTGCGCCACCCGGGCTACGACAAGAGCCAGGAGGAGCGCGACGACCTCCTCGTGCTCGTGCTCGAGAAGAAGGCGACCGTGGCACCGCGCTTGATCGCCGACAGCGCGTCGATCGACGCGGCGACCGATGGCCGGGCCGTGGGCTTCGGCAACGTCGACTCCACGGGTTCCATCGGGTACGGCGTCAAGCGCATGGTCGACATCCCGATCGCGTCCAACGCGTGCCGCGGGACGTTGAAGGGCAAGGGGACCGACGCGAAGCGGTATGGGTGCAACCGCGACGTGGAGCTCGTCGCGGGCAAGCCGATGCTGGCGAAGGACAGCTGCAGTGGCGACAGCGGGGGGCCGTTCTACATCCCGAAGGGCAAGACCTGGCTCCTCGCCGGCGCCACGTCACGCGCGACGACGAGCGCGATCCGGACATGCGGTGACGGCGGGATCTACCTTCGCCTCGACAAGTACCGCGAGTGGATCGAGGACGTGGCGAAGGTCAAGCTTCTTTGAGACTGGTGGACTAGTGGACTAGTGGACTAGTAGGACTAGTGGGGTGGTGGACGGGATGGACGAGAGGAGCAGGATGGGGACTGCGGGTTCACCCTCGACTCGTCCAACTCGTGCACTCGTCCGTTGAGAAGAAGCACCCCTCCCCCCCGTTCCTCCAGCACACATTCTGGAGGCACCATGTGGAGGGCAGTCGTGGTGGTGGGGCTCGCGCTGGCGACAGCGTGCAGGGACGCAGGGCCAACAGGAACCCGGGCACTCATCCCGCAGGACCCGCTGCGGGCCATGATATGGAACTACAGCGCGACACCCCTGACCATGCCGGGGGGCAGCCTGACGGGTGAGGCTATCGCAGTCAGCGACCCGGGGATGATCGTGGGCTGGGTGGACGAGTCTTTCACCAGCCGCACGCTTCCCGTGCTGTGGGACACCACCGGCTCGCCGACGGTGCTCAACTCCTCGAGCGCCACATACGGCGGCAAGGCGTACGACATCAACAGCGCCGGTGTCGCCGTCGGCGCGCTCTACGGGTATGGCAGCACGGCGCTGGGCGCCCTGTGGCAGGGGCCCGCCACGTTCAAGCTGCATCCCCTGCCCGGCGACGCCGACAGCGAAGCCCTCGGCATCAACGATCGGGGCGTCATCGTGGGCGCATCGAGCGGTTTGTCAGGGCGGCGGGCCGTGGTCTGGATGGGCCCGGGACCCTCGAAGAGCGTGCACCCCGGCGGCGTATGGACCGAGAGCCAGGCGGAGGACGTGAACGACCAGGGAGACATCGCCGGCTGGGTGCGCAACGCCAGCGGTGTCACGCATGCCTTCCTCTGGCACCGCAACGGCACCACGGCCGACCTTGGTCCTGGCGGGCGAATCCGCGCATGGAACGCCCAGGCATTCGGCATCAACAACGCCACCGATGTCGCCGGACGCACGACGGTCCGTCTCTCCACGACGGGTACCGCGTGGTACGCGAGCACGCAGGTCAGCCACTTTGCCTTGAGCGATGCGACCCTGGCGTACGCGATCAGTGACAACTACCGCGTCGTCGGATCCTTCACGCCGCTCAACGGATACTCGGTGGCCTTTGCGGCCACGACACCCTTCACCTACGACGCGTTGCCCGGCGCCCCACCGAACTACAGCAACCAGGCCGAGGCGTACGACGTCAACTTCTGCGGCACGATCGTCGGCTGGCTGCAGCGCTTCAACGTCGGCCGACGACCGGTGAAATGGGTGAAAGCAGGCTGCGACGAAAGCTGACGGGCAGGCGCGCAGGCGGGCAGGCGGGCCACTTCGGTGGTGGCTCGTGCTTCCCGTGCTTCCCGTGCTCCGCTTCCTCCGACTCGACGACGAACATCAACCGTGGCTCCACCTAACGCGGCGCCGCCATCATGGCACACGCCCGCCCCCTAGCACCCCGCCACTCGTGTCGCCGCAATGCGCGTCGAATACGCCGTGGCGCCTTCCTTGAAGTAGTCGCCCACATACCAGAAGCGGCAATCGTCGGGATCCATCGCCATCATCGTGTAGTCCTGCCAGCGCAGCGTCGAGCGCTGCGCGCCCTCCCCGCGCACCACCTGCGTTTCGTGGAAGCCGAGCGTGCCGGGTGGGTCAGTCGAGACGCGGCCGGCGAGCCGCTGGCCCGGGTACTCGCGCGCGCTGCCGTAGGAGTACCCAAACACGATGTTGCCGACGCGATCCATGGCACCGCTCGCCATCCACCGCCACGCAGTGTCGGGCGCGAAGGTGCCCTGTTGCGCCACGGTGAGCTCGCGTGACGCGCCGATCGTGAGTTCATACCAGCGAACACCGCCCTGCCCCGACGTCGTGTTCACCGAGTGCTGCGCGACCATCGACTCACGCCCGTCGACGTTCCGATAGGTGAGCCGCGTCATGATCTTGTCGCCCTGGGAATCGAGCCGGCGATCCGTACCCGACTGCGGCACGCAGTTCGTGAGCTGGCCGCCGCACATGTAGGCGTATGGCGCGACCGGAAGCTTCACGGGCCCCGTCACGCGCGTGCGCGAGGTGTCAGCCCAGTCCACGTGAAACTTCCAGGCGTAGAGGCCGTCGTCGTCGACGTCTCCCTTGAGTTGCGTGCCACCGGCGGCAAGCATCGGGTTCGGTGCGCCTTTCGGTGGCAGCGCATAACCATCGATGTCGGCGTTGTTCAGGAAGTTCACGCCATCGATGATGAGGCACTGCTCGCGAGCGGGCGCGCCGACGAGCATGCTGTCGCGCTCCGCCACGCAGGCGTGCTTCTGGATCACGTCATCCCCGGTACTCGTTGACACGTAATACCCATCGCGCCAGATGGCCGGCCGG
This sequence comes from Gemmatimonadaceae bacterium, assembly GCA_014379705.1. Lineage (GTDB taxonomy): Bacteria > Gemmatimonadota > Gemmatimonadetes > Gemmatimonadales > Gemmatimonadaceae > RBC101. Next base: position 997 of record JACMLI010000245.1, on the reverse strand, counting down.
GGATAGTCGGGGAAGAGCGGACGCCGGTACTCGTAGCGGTGATAGCGGCCGAGGGGATCGGAGCCCTCACTCACGGCGTAGCACATCGAGAAGTCGCCGTTCGGCTGTCCCGGTGGACGCGAGAAGATCGGCAGCACGAACAGCCAGCGATTCGCCAGCTGGTCGTAGCGCACGACGGCGTCACCGCTCAACCGCTGTTCACAGGCCCCGCCGAATCCACTGAACACGATGTTGGTCGCAATGGCTCCGTAGAGCACGACTCCCGTGGTGTCAAAGCGAGCGCCGCGCTTGGTGAACACGGCGAGACGCGAATTCACGGTCTGCACGATGTGGTCGGGACCAACGGCGAGGGAGTTGTCTGACGGATTGCGCAGCGCCGGGGGGTTGGTGCCGGTGAAGCCCACGCCCAGGCCGTCGAACGACTCGAGCACGGGCAGTGGGGGACGTCGCCCGTGGGCACGCTGCTCGACGCGTTGCATGGGCGAGTCTTGCACCGAGCCGGTTGTCTGCGTGTCACCGCTCCCCGCCTCACTTGCCAGGTTCTCACTGTCCGGTGCAAGACATTCGCCGCCGGCGGGACACTCGGGATCTGGCACCTCCACCGCGCCCGCCACCATCCACTCGAGCGCGGGCGACGTATCCCGGTGCTCCGCGGCGCGAACCGTGAGGCGCGACGCGTCCGCAGAGCACGCGAACAGCGGGCAGATCGTCAGCAGCGCCCTGGGCGCGCGAAGCAGGAGAAAGCGTTGCAGTACGATCTGGCGAGGCCCGGACAAGAGAGGGCGGAACGCTAAGAGATAGAAAGGGGTCTCGCGAGGGCGGCGAAGCCAGCCCCCTCCGCGCTTGATCGCTCGAACGCTCGCACGCACACCCGCTTACCCGGCCCGCCCGCCTGCCATTGAATATTCCCTCAAGAGAATATACGATTGCCCATGCAGACCATTTTCGCCGCGCTCGCCGAGCCCCAACGACTCCGCATCGTCGACCTGCTCCGCCG
>JACMLI010000244.1 GCA_014379705.1 Gemmatimonadaceae bacterium | reverse complement strand
TCTCCGGGGCGTTCACGTTAGGCGCCGCCCTCGCCTGCTCCCCGGGCGCGCCGCCGGCGGCGTCGACGAGCGCGCAGCCCCCCACCATCCAGGTCACGACGACCGAGCGGTTCAGCGCGAGCAGCGTACCCGCATATCAGGGCACGCATCCCGAGGCGTACGCCTGGATCGACCAGCACCTGCCGGCGCACCTTGCCAACCTGCAGCGTTGGGTTCGCCAGCGCTCGGTGAGTGCGCAGAACGACGGCATCCAGGACATGGCGCGCCTGGTCCAGGCAGACCTCAAGGCCCTGGGCTTCCAGGAAGCGGAGATCGTGCCGACGAGCGGTCACCCCGGCGTGTGGGGCTACTACGACGCCGGCTCGGACAAGACCCTCGTGGTCTACATGATGTACGACGTCCAGCCGGTGGAGCCGACGGGATGGTCGGTCGACGCCTTCGCCGGCACGCTGGTGGACCGGCCGATGGGCAAGGTGCTGATGGCGCGCGGCGTCACCAACCAGAAGGGGCCGCAGCGCGCGTTCCTCAATGCGCTCGAGGCGATCATCCGCACGCAGCAAAAGCTTCCGGTGAACGTGATGGTGGTCGCCGAGGGGGAGGAGGAACTCGGATCGCCGCACATGGAGGAGATCGTCGCGAAGTACGCGGACCGGCTACGGACCGCGGACGGTGCGTTCTTCCCCTTCAACGCCCAGGATCCGACGGGGGACATCAACATGTACCTCGGCGTGAAGGGCATCGTGTCCTTCGAACTCGAGGCGAAGGGTGGAGCGCACGGTGGTCCGACGCGCGCGGAAATCCACGGGTCCTACAAGGTGATCACCGATTCGCCCGTCCTGCGGCTCACGCAGGCGATCGCGAGCCTCACGAGCGTGGACGGCAACACGATCCTGGTGCCGGGCTACTACGACGCGATCCGCCAGCCTTCGGACGAGGAGCAGCGCCTGGTGAACGGGATGCTCGACACGTGGACGGCCGGCGAGGCGGGGCAGCGTCAGGCGTTGGGCGTGGAGCAATGGATCGGGGGCATGAGCGGGTCGCAGTCCCTCATGACCTACCTCTTCGACACACAGCTCAACGTGGACGGGATCTGGGCGGGATACACCGGCCCGGGGATGAAGACGATCCTGCCGCACGTCGCCACGGCCAAGATGGACTCGCGGCTCGTACCCGACCAGCATCCCGACAGCGCGCTGGCGCTGATCCGGCGTCATCTCGATGCGAAGGGCTTTACGGACGTCACCATCCGCAAGCTGAGCGGGTATCCCCCGGCCCAGAGTTCGGTGGACGCGCCGCTCGTGAAGGCCACGATCGCGACGTACAACAAGTACGGGCTCACGGTGAACGTGGCACCGCGCCTCGCCGGCAGCGCCCCGTACTACGTGTTTACCGACCTGCTCAAGCTGCCGATGGTGATGGGCGGGCTGGGCTACGGCACGGGGCAACACGCGCCCGACGAGTTCATGCTGATGGAGCCGGTGGCGGGGTCGAAGGTGGCCGGACTGGCTCAACTCGAGAAGTTCTACGTCGATGTCCTTTACGCGCTGGCGGAGGCGAAGTAGGGAAATGGGGTCAGACTCGATTTTCAGGGACACCGCGTCTGGCTCAAAGCGTCCTGAAAATCGAGTCTGACCCCATTTCCCGTTTCATGAGTCTCTCAATGCCTCGGTAGGATTCCCCCGCGCCGCCCGGCGCGCCGGGATCCAGGTGGCCAGCGCCGTGACGCCCACGACGGCGACGGCGGCCGCAAGGTAGATCGACGCGTCCCACGCACTCACGCCGTAGAGCAGCGCGCGCAGCACGCCGGACAGCCCCACCGCGCCGGCGACACCGAGGACGACACCGAGCCCCGCCAGCTGCATCCCTTCCCGAACCACCAGGCCCACGAGTGACCCGGGGCGCGCGCCTAACGCGAGTCGCACGCCGAGCTCGTGGCGGCGGGCCTGCACGCTCATCGCGATCACCCCGTACACACCGAGCACCGCCAGCAGCAGCGCCGTGGTGGCGAAGGCAGCGATGAGCAGCAGCGTGAAGCGCTGGCGCGCGAGCGACTGGCGAAGGACCTCCTCGAGCGAACGTACGCCGCTCAACGTGGCCGTCGCGTGCGTGGCGCGCAGCTCCCGCCGAAGGGCGGGGAGCAAGGCCTCCGCGTCGCGATCGGTGCGCACCACGAGCGACAAGCCCGGGTAACTCATCTGCTGCTCGGGGACGTACATCGTCGGCATCGTCTCGCCGTCGAGGGACGAAAGCTTCACGTCATCGACGACCCCGATGATGGTGCGCGCGGGCGCTGACCTCGTGAACTCGAAGGTCGCATTCACCTGCTGCCCTACGGGATCCTGCCCCGGAAAGTACTGCTCGGCGAGTGCGCGACTGACGATGGCAACGGCCGGGGCATCGCTGCGATCGGTGGCATCGAAGGCGCGTCCAGCGCGCAACGCGATGCCGGCCGCGCGGAAATAGTCACCGTGCGACACGGCGTAGGCCGTGCGCGGGGTGCTCTCCGGCGGGGGAGGTTCGCGCCCGACAATCGCGAAGCCCCCTCCTTCTGCCGTGCCGGTGAGCGGCAGGGCGCTGACCGCACCCACGGCGTCCACGCCGGGGAGTTGCGACACGCGAGTAACGAATTGATCGAAGAACGCGCGCCATCCGGCGGCGTCGCGAGCCGGATTGAACGCGCCAGCGATCGGGATGTTCACCTCGCCGGTAAACGCCCCGCGCGCCGTGAAGCCCGGCTCGATCGCCTGCAGGTTACCAAAGCTCCGCAGCAGGAGCCCCGCGCCCACGAGCAGCAGCACCGAGAGCGCGACCTGTGCCGTGACCAATAGCCGGCGGCCATGTCGCACGCCGGCGGTGTCGGTCGAGCGCGTGGCGCCACGCAGCGTGTCGGTCGCGTCGCTCGCACGGACGCGTCGCATGCAGATCACGCCGAACACGACGCCGCAGACCACCGCGACGGTGCCTACCGCCACGAGCACGGCCCAGCCAACGGAAATGTCGTCGCTGCGTGGGAGGTCGCCCGGAACAAGCGAAAGCAGGAGGCGCGTGCCTCCCCACGTCGCGATCGCGCCCCCCACGCCACCGGCCATCGCGAGGACCAGCATCTCGGTGAGCAACTGTCGTCCCACGCGCCCCGGCACGGCGCCGAGCGCAAGCCTGACGGCGAGCTCGCGATGCCGTTCGCTCACGCGCGTGGCGAGGAGCGCGGCCACGTTCGCGCACGCGATGAGCAGCACCACGACCACGGAGCCCAGGAGGAGCAGCAGCCCGCGCTGCACCGGGCGCGCCGCCTGTTCCTTGAGCCCAACCACGCTGGCTTCCAGCTGAATCTTCACGCCGGCCTCGCGGAGGACCGCCGCCACGAGCGACGTGAATTCTTCTTCGGCCCGCGCGGTCGTCCGACCGGCGACGAGGCGGCCCACCACCGCGAGATTCTGTGTGCCGTAGTTGGCCAGGTCGGCCGGTGCCAGCGCGAGCGGGGTCCAGAGATCGGTGTTGCGCCCGAATTGCAGGCCGCTCAGCAATTCCGCTCCACGCGGGAAGGAGAAGCCTCGCGGCATCACGCCGATCACTTCGTGCCGCTCGCCACTCACCATCACGCGGCGGCCGAGCACGTTGCGATCGCCACCGAAGCGCCCTTGCCAGACGACCTCGGAGAGCACGACGACACGCGGCGCCCCGGGCACATCATCCTCGGGGCTGAACGTGCGGCCGAGGATCGGTCGAACGCCGAGCGTGGTAAAGAGCGCGGCGGTCGCACGGACGCCGGCCACGCGTTCAGTGTCATCGGCCTCGCCCAGGGTTCCCGGTGCGGAGCGGAAGGCGGCGAGTGACTGAAAGCTCGAACTCCGGGTGCGCGCGAGGTCAAAGAATCCCGGCGAGAGGGGCGCCGTCGCAGGCCCCACCGTCGCGGGCATGCTGAGCCACAGCATCGCGAGTTCTGCCGGGCGCGCATAGGGGAGTGGACGCAGCAGCACGCCGTTCACGACGGCAAACACCGATCCCGCCGCGCCAATACCCACGGAGAGCGCCGCGATCACGCTCGCCGCGAAAAGGGGCCGGCGGAAGAATCCGCGGATGGCGTGCCGTACATCCTGCGCGACGCTGCCGAACCACTCGCGACGCCGCACGCGCTCGTCGCGCCCGGTGCGCGCGCCGCGCAATTCGTCCTCGATCTCGGTGACGTCTCCAAAGGAGGCCTGCGCCGCGCGGCGCGCCGTCCCTGGATCCATGCCCTGCTCGATGAACTCGCGCGTCCGCATCGCGAGGTGGAACTCGAGCTCGTCGCGGACCTCGCGCGGGGCGTTGCCCTGCGCATCGGTGATACGAAAGGTCTTCTTCATGTGACGGCGAGAGCGCGAGCAACGGCAGTGGCGTACGACTCGAAGCGCGACGCTTCCCGACGAAGCTGCGCGCGCCCCCTGGCCGTGAGCGTGTAGTACTTGGCCTGTCGCCCGGTTTCACTTTCACCCCATTGCTCGGAGACGAACTCCTTGCGCTCAAGGCGATGGAGGGCGGGGTAGAGCGCGCCTTCCTGGATGACGAGCGCGTCTTCGGTAGTCTCACGGATCCAGCGACCGACGGCATAGCCATGTCGCGGTCCCCACGTGAGGGCCTTGAGGATCAGGAGGTCGATCGTGCCGGTGAAAACGTCGGAGCCGGGCATAGGGGCGGGACGAGGTCGATACCTAGTTCAAACAGGTATACGACGCTCCGACACATAAGTCAACTAGGGGTGGGAGGAAGAAGCGACGGCGCGTGCAACCCGCTGCGCTCCCAGCCACCACACGCAAGTCCTCTTGTGGTCGGCGATGCGACGAACGACGCGACGTATTCTCACGCCGCGAGGCCTCCAGCTCTGCAAGAAGACCGCCACTATCCGGCAAGTCGAGGCCGTCGCGCCCTTCCCAAAACAGGTGAGCGAGCTGACACTTGTAGGGCTCGGCCCACCTGAACACTCCCCCCCTGTCGTGAGCACCGGTCCCGACTTCCTCGGCCACTACCGCATCCTTCGCACGTTAGGCGAAGGCGGCATGGGCATCGTCTACGAGGCCGAACAGGATCAGCCGCATCGCAGGGTCGCGCTCAAGGTCATCCGCCCCGACTTTGTCACGCCCGAGATGAGCCGGCGCTTCTCCCGCGAATCGGAGGTCCTCGGCCGGCTCCAGCATCCCGGCATCGCGCAGATCTACGAAGCCGGCACCGCCGAGAGCCCATGGGGACCGCAGTCGTACTTCGCGATGGAGCTCGTGGACGGGATACCCCTCACCGACTTCGCCGCGAGCCGCACGCTCGACGTGCGCCGGAGACTCGAGCTGTTCGGCAAAGTCTGTGAAGCGGTGCACTACGCGCACCAGAAGGGCGTCATACATCGCGACCTCAAGCCGGCCAACATAATCGTCGAGGCCTCGGGCCAGCCGAAGATCCTCGACTTCGGCGTGGCCCGAGTCACCGACGCCGACGTGGGAACCCGGCAGACCTCAGTTGGGGAGGTCGTGGGGACGCTGCAGTACATGAGCCCCGAGCAGATCGGGGCCGACCCACTCGATCTCGACACGCGGAGCGACGTCTATTCGCTTGGTGTGATCCTGTACGAGGTGCTGACGGGGCGGCTCCCGTACGACCTGACGCGGCGACTGATCCACGAGGCCGCGCGCATCATCATGTTCGACGATCCGGTGCCGCTCAGCTCCGTTGCTCGTCAGCTCAAGGGCGACGTCGAAGTGATTGTCGCGAAGGCGCTGGAGAAGGACAAGGCGCGGCGCTATGGCTCGGCCGACGAGATGGCCAGTGACATTCGTCGCTACCTCCGCGATGAACCCATCAGCGCCCGGCCGGCAAGCGCGTTCTACCAGATGCGCAAGTTCACCCGGCGACATCGCAGCATCGTGGCTGGCGTCGCGGCCGCGATGGTGATGCTGGTGGCCGGCGCCGCCGTCAGCACCTGGCAAGCGGTGCGCGCCCGCGCTGCCGAGCGTTTGTCCGAGAGTCGACGCGTCGAGGCCACCGCGGCGACGTTGCTGGCCGAGCGGCGACGTGCCACGGCCGACTCGCTGCTCCAGATTGCGGACTCGGCACGTGCGTTGGCCTTGCGAGAGCAGGAGGCGGCGACCGCGAGCGCGGCACGGGCGACGAGCGAAGCCGAAAAGGCGAGTGCGGTCAACAGTTTCATGCAGGACATGCTCGCGTCGTCCGATCCCTCCCGCGCCCGTGGTGCGGACCTGAGCGTCCGCGAGGTGCTGGAGCAGGCCGCAACCGCCTCGCGGCGGAATAACGCAGGGCGTCCTCCGGCGGTCCGAGCAGCGATAGAGGCCACCATCGGCCGCACCTACCAGTCACTCGGACTCTATGAGAAAGCGCGGCCACACCTTGATTCCGCCAACGCCCTGCATCGGATCGCCGGATCACCGGCGCGGGAGCGGGCCGCGGGGATCCGGGACCTGGGCGGCCTGAGCATCTCCACCGGGGATTTTGCCACGGCCGAGCGGCAACTCTCCGAGGCACTGTCCGTGATGCGGTCGGCCCATGCGGCTGACGATGACCACGTCACCGAGGTGATGGCCCAACTGGCGCATGTGCGCTATTCGCGCAGCCGGAACGCCGAAGCCGAGGCGCTGTATCGCGACGCCCTGCGGCTGGCGCGCGCGCGCCACGGCAACGCGGGAGCCACCGTCGCGAGCCGACTCCAGTCGTTAGGCACCTTCCTCACGTGGACCGGCAGGTTCGAGGACGGGGTGCCCATCCTGACCGAGGCCCTCGTGCTCCAGCGGAAGGCCGTCGGCGACCTGCACCCCGACGTCATCGGCAACATGGTCGGACTGGCCGATGCACAACGCAACGTCCGCGACTTCAAGGCGTCCGAGGCCACCATGCGCGACGCGCTGCCCATGGCGCGCCGGATCTTCGGGGACCAGCATCCCACGCTCGCCAACGTGCTGCAGCG
>JACMLI010000243.1 GCA_014379705.1 Gemmatimonadaceae bacterium | reverse complement strand
CCTCGCCCGCGAGCAGGCCGGAGGTCGGATCGAGCCCGATCCAGCCGGCGCCCGGCACGTAGGCTTCGGCCCACGCGTGCAGGTCGGTGAAGTCTTCCTTGGGGCCCGACGGGCCGTCGAGGGATTTCTGGTCGGCGGCGAGCTGGATGAGATAGCCCGACGCGAAGCGCGCGGCGATGCCGAGGTAGCGCAGGATCTGCACCATCAGCCATGCCGAGTCGCGGCACGAGCCCTGCTTGAACGCGAGCGTGTCCTCCGGCGTCTGGATGCCTTGCTCCAAGCGCACCAGGTAGTTGACGTCCTCGCGAACCATGCGGTTGACCGCGATCAGCAGGTCGATGGTCGAGATCCGGGTGCCGAGGAAGAGGGTGCGTGCCCGGCGGATCCAGGCCATCAGCAGGGGAGTTTCCGGCACCTGCTCGAGGTACGGCGCCAGCTCGCGGAAGTTGTCGTCGCTATAGGTGAACGGAAACGCCTCGGCCGACGGATCGACGAAGAAGTCGAACGGGTTGATCACCGTCATGTCGGCCACGAGGTCGACGGTGATCTCGAGCTCGCGGGACTTTTCCGGGAACACCAGCCGCGCAACCCAGTTGCCGTAGGGGTCCTGCTGCCAGTTGAGGAAGTGCTTCGGCGGGCGGACGTTCAGCGAGTAGCTGTCGATCGGCGTGCGGCAATGCGCCGCCGGGCGCAGCCGCACTTCGTGCGGCGACAGCCCCACCAGCCGGTCGAACACATAGCGGGTCTTGTGGTGGAGCGCGACCTTGATCGTCACGGACCTGTCACCCCGGCGTAGGCCGGGGCCCAATCTCGCGCGTTATCCCCTTCATGGAGCGACACTACTACGTCTACATGATGGCAAACCGGCCCTACGGAACGCTTTACGTTGGAGTCACCAATGACCTTATCCGAAGAGTTTGGGAGCATAAGAACGCATTCGTAAACGGCTTCACGGAACGCCACGATCTGAAGAGCCTGGTCTGGTACGAGGTTCACTCTTCCTCCTACGAGGCGATCCGACGGGAAAAGCTGATCAAGAAGTGGCATCGCGACTGGAAAGTGAATCACGTGCAAGCGATGAATCCAGCCTGGGAGGACCTATACGCCGCGATAGCGGCGTGATTGGGCCCCGGCCTACGCCGGGGTGACAAATTCTCACTCCAGCCAGTCGGGGTCGGGAAGCTCGGAGAAGACGCGCCGCAGGCCGCCGCCCCAGCGCGAGCGCAGCATGGTGAAGTAGGGATCGCCCTCGCGGATGCGCTGCTGCATGCCGACGCGCAGGCTGTCGCGCGGGTACCACAGCAGGTCGATCGGCAGGCCCACCGAGATATTGGACTTCATGGTCGAATCGAACGAGATCAGCACGCACTTGGCGGCCTCCTTCTGCGGCGTGGCCATGGACACCACGCGGTCGAGGATCGGCTTGCCGTACTTCGACTCGCCCAGCTGGAAGTAGGGCGTATCGTCGGTCGCCTCGATGAAGTTGCCCTGCGAGTAGACATGGAAGAGGCGCGGGATCTCCCCCTTGATCTGGCCGCCCACCAGCAGGTTGGAATGCGACTCGATCGAGGACTGCGACAGGAACGGGCCGTCCTTGCGGGACATTTCGCGCAGCGCGTCGCCGACCAGCGAGGCGGCGTCGTACATCGACGCGGCGTTCCAGATGGTCTCGGCGCCTTCCTCGGCCTTGGCGTGGCGATCGAGGATGTTGATGACGCCCTGGGTCATGGCGAGATTGCCGGAGGAGAGCACCACGATCACGCGCTCGTCCTTCTTCTCGTAGACGCGCATCTTGGTGAAGGTGGCGATGTGGTCCACCCCGGCATTGGTGCGCGAGTCGGAGGCGAAGATCATTCCGGAGTCGAGGCGGACGGCGACGCAATAAGTCATGGGTCCATTCTACTCAACCGTGCGTGACGAGAAGAAGCTGCCCTGGATGTCCTCCGAGAGCTCCTGCATCGAATCGAGGAAATCGGTGAGGTACTCGTGCAGCCCGCCGGCAAAGATTTCCGAGATGCGGCCGTGCTCGAGGCCGGCGAGGATCTTGCCGGCGTTGCGCACGGTGACCCCGGACTGGGCGTTCTGCACCCGCCCGAGCGAGTCGCACACCTGCTTCAGGCAGAAGCGCAGGCTCCGCGGGATGTCGCCGCGCAGGATGAGGAGCTCGGCCAGCTTGAGCGGGGTGATCACGTCGCGGTAGACCTTTCGGTAGGCCTCGAAGGCGGAGACGCTGCGCAGCACCGCCGACCACTGGTAATAGTCCACCGCGCCGCCCACGTCCTTCACGCTCGGCAGCAGCACGTGGTACTTGACGTCGAGGATGCGCGCGGTCGAATCGGCGCGCTCCATGTGGGTGCCCATGCGCGCGAAGTCGTAGGCGTCGTCGCGGTGCATGGTGCCGAAGGTCACGCCGCGGAACAGGTGGCTCCGCTCCTTGACCCAGTCGAAGAACATCGAGACCCCCCGGGCCTGGACACGCTCCTCGTCCATCTGCTGCATCTCAAGCCACGTGGCGTTCAGCACCTCCCACATCTCGGAAGTGATCGAGCCCCGAACCGCGCGCGCATTCTCGCGTGCCTGGCGCGCGCACGCGTAGATCGACGACGGATTCTCGGGATCGAGGGCCATGAAGTGCAGCACCTCGCGGGCGCAGACCTCCTCGTGGCGGCCGGAGAAGGGGAACAGCGTCCCGGTGATGTTGAGGGGCGCCAGCCAGTCCTGGCCCTGCAGCGCCGGGTCCTTCACCAGGAGCGACATTCGCCACGTGACGTCGAGCACGCGGGCGCTATTCTCCGCCCGCTCCACATAGCGGCTCATCCAGTACAGGTTCGATGCGACCCTTGAAAGCATCTAGTCCACGACCCAGGTGTCTTTCACCCCGCCGCCCTGGGACGAGTTCACCACCAGCGAACCTTCGCGAAGCGCCACGCGAGTCAGGCCGCCGGGCACGAAGTTTATGTCGGAGCCGGTGAGCACATAGGGGCGCAGGTCGACGTGGCGGTCCTGCAGGTCCTCGCCGCAGAAGGTCGGAACCTGGGACAGGGCAAGCGTGGGTTGCGCGATGAAGCGCTCCGGCGAGTCGAGCACCCGCTGGCGGTAGCGCTCACGTTCCTCGCGGCTGGCGGTGGGGCCCACGAGCATGCCATAGCCGCCCGAACCGTGCGCCTCCTTGACCACCAGCGTCTCGAGGTTGGCGAGGACGAACTTGAGATCTTCCGGCTCGCGCAGCACGTACGTCGGCACGTTCTTGAGAATCGGCTCCTCGCCCAGGTAGAAGCGGATCATCTCGGGCACGTACGGGTACATCGACTTGTCGTCGGCGACCCCGGTGCCGATGGCGTTGGCGAGTGTCACCCGCCCCGCCTGGTAGGCCGACAGCAGCCCGGGGACACCGAGCATGGTGTCGGGCCGGAATGCGAGTGGGTCGAGGAAGTCGTCGTCGATGCGCCGGTAGATCACGTCGACCTTCTGCGGGCCCTGGGTGGTGCGCATGAACACCGTGTCGTTGAGAACGAAGAGATCCAGGCCTTCCACCAGCTCGATGCCCATCTGCTGGGCGAGGAAGGCGTGTTCGAAATAGGCGCTGTTGTAGTGGCCGGGGGTGAGGAGAACGATGGTCGGGTTCTCCACCCCGGGTTGCGCCACGGCGCGCAGCGTCTTCACCAGCAGGTCGGGATAGTGGTCGACGGGGCGGATGCGCTGCTGCGCGAACAGCTCCGGGAAGAGCCGCATCATCATCTTGCGGTTCTCGAGCATGTACGACACGCCCGAGGGCGTGCGCAGGTTGTCCTCGAGCACGTAGTACTCGCCATCGGAGTGCTTGACGATGTCCACGCCGGCGACATGCGCGTAGACCCCCCCGGGCACCTCGACTCCCACCATCTCGCGGCGGTACTGGCCGTTATTGAGGACCTGCTCAGCGGGAATTTTTCCTGCCTTGAGTATTTCCTGCCCGTGGTAGACATCGTGCAGGAAGCGATTCAGGGCACCGACGCGCTGTCGCAGTCCGCGGGCGAGGCGTTCCCACTCGTGCCCCGGGATCACGTGCGGAACGATGTCGAAGGGGATCAGCCGCTCGGTGCCGGAGGCCTCGCCGTAGACCGCGAAGGTGATGCCGACCCGATGAAACAGGAGATCGGCCGCGTGCCGGTTCTGCGCGATGCGCGCCGGCGGCGTGTCGGCGAGCCATTCGGCGAACGCGGCGTAATGCGCGCGTACCGAGCGGTCTTCCGCAAACATCTCGTTGTACAGCGGGGAGGTGGCCATCGTTCTGGGAGGGAGGCTGAGCAAGCCCCGTGCCACAGAATAATTGAAATCCGGCGCCCGGACTTCGGCCCGGGGAGCCGGTCGGGAGGAGGGCCCTGAGGGGTGCCGCGCCTAGGGGCGGCCGAGGACGCGGCTGATGAACCCGCGCAGGGTGGACAGGAGCGTGGGAGCCCCCGCCCTTGCGGGGGCGCGCGCACTCGCGGTCGCCTGGAGGTCATAGGCGGCCGGCAGCATCACGAACTTCACTTTTGCGATGCGGATCGCCCTGGCATGGCGCGGATCGGAGTCACGGACGGATTTCATGGCTCCATGGTCCTCCCAACGGGCGGGTAACGCCGGGGACGATTCACCATCCGGAATGCGGATTTTTCTGCACCCCACGCGACGCTCCTTGGGGGCCCGAAACCATGGGATAGAATCGGGTGAAGGTCCCCCGTGTTCAGCCCCTCCGCCGCCACAGAACTTGCCCCATTCGAAGGGGAATTGCGCGCGACATTCGGCGCAGCCTTCGCCGAATTGCCGG
>JACMLI010000242.1 GCA_014379705.1 Gemmatimonadaceae bacterium | reverse complement strand
GCGCGGCGGAGGTGGCGAAGGGGGGCGACGCGGCGCTGGAGCGCGACATCCTCGAGACGTGGGCGGCCTGGTATCGGGACGCCCTCGCCACCACCGAGGATCTCGAGGTCGGGGGGGCATCGCCAGGTACGAAGCGTGCGATTGCGGCGGCCCAGGGCAGGGTCTCGCAGGCGCTCAGTGCATCGCTCACTCAACTCGTCAAGCGCAACTGAGGGAGAGTCCGTCGCTCCGGCGAAGCATGCCCCGGCAGGCTGTAAGCCGGGGGCCTGAGCCCGCGTCGTCAACTCGTGGGCACGACGCGACAACCTACGCGAACAGATGCCCGGCGAACGCCGGTGGGCGCTTCCGAAAGGCCACATGCAGCAGGTCGTTGCACGACGCCCACGTGAGGCCCAGCCGCTTCATCAGGGCGTCGAGCGACGCGCGTGAGTAGAGCGACACATGGCCGTTGCGTGGAGACGCATACCACCACGCCAGCCCCTGCACGTCGATGTCCGCCGGTTGCAGGAGCGTCGAGAAGAACAGCATGCCCTTGTCGCCCATGAACCACCGCATGTCCTTGAGCGTGTCATACGGCGTGTGCGAGTGCTCGAGCACCTCGAACGACGTGATGAGATCGAACGTGCCGGCGGGCCGCGTCGAACCCGCGTAGAACGGATCGTAGCTCGTGGCCTGCGAAAAGCCCTTCTCGGCAAGTCGACGTGCCATGAGGCCGTTGCCGCCACCGTAGTCGAGCAACGCGATGCCCGGATGCCGTCCGAAGTTGTTGGCGACCAGCTCCGCATTGGACAGCGGCCGCACGTCCACGAAGTCGGGATCGGCGCGTACGTAGTCCTCGTTGTAGATCTCGCGCTGCCACTCGTCCGGCGCGAAGTGATCAAACGCGACGGTAAAGATGAAGCTGCAGGCAGGGCAGCGGTGGTACGCAATGGGCCGTCCCGCAGGCGCGAAGACCGGGGCCTTCTGATCCTCACACGTGCGGTTGAAGTCGATGCTGCCCATTGGCAATGCGCTGGTACCGCAGCACTTGCATGCCACATCAGCCCGCGCGGCGAGCACGGGGGTCGAGCGAGGATCGATCGTCGTGGAAGACATGCCAGGCGCCTGCTCTGAGTGATCCAATCAAGTATCGGCCCATGCTCGGGCTCCTTGAGGCGGATGGGCGGATAGGCGGATGGGCCGACCATCCACATGTCGCCCTCGGCCCCTCACTCAGCGTCGCAGCAACACTCCCGCGACCGGGAGGCATACGAGACAGTTCACAAGGATCCCAAGCACCGAGAGCCATGGGAGGCGCTCATGCCGGTACAGCGCCAGTACGCCAGCCACCACGCCCAGGCCGGAGGCCGCTGCCATGCCAAGAGCGAACAGGACCCCGCCACCGAGGCGCCCGGCATAGTCGCCCCCGGCTCGACCGCTCAGCATCACAATGCCGATGAGGAACGTCGCCATCGGCAATGCGATCGCGATGAGGTTCCAGAAGGGGGCACGGGTGAGGATCGGGTCCATGGTTCGGGGGGTCGATTCCCACGAACTTGCGCGCTTACTCCGGCCGTGGCGAGCCCGGTGTCAGGCGCTCCACCACGATTCCGCCTTGCGTTGCGCCGTCGCTGAAGGCGCCAGCACGCAGGTGCGCGTCGACAAAACGCACGACGAGCGCGGTCACGGCCGCGTACTCGCGAGCCGTCCCCTTCGTGTGACCGAGGGCCCGCTGCACGGCTCCGTATCCGCCGGCGACCGCTCCGAAGGACGTGAAGTGGTGGTGATGCATCTCGTGGGTGGCCGCCAGCCACACCGCGGTCGAATCGAGGCCTTGCAGGAGCGTACGGTCGGGGCGCATCCACGCGTCCAGCGTCTCGTAGACGTGCAAGATGGGCGCTGTGCGTCGTTTGCTGTCGAAGGAGGGGGCACGCCGCATCGCCTCGCGGCCGGTGGCCGAGCCGATGCCGCCGTCGAGGCTCACGAGAGCGCGCACGCGGTGATCGCGCATCGAGAGCAGGAGCCCCGCGCGCGCACCGAAGCTGTGCCCGATCACCGCAATGCGGGTCGTGTCCACCGTGGGCCACGTCGCCAGCGCAGTCACCATCGACGCGAGGTCATCGGCCTGGGCTTCTGCCACGCGTGCAACATCTTCGTCGCTCGCCATCGGCGCGGTCCCGATGCGCGTGGGAAATGGCGCCGCCACGACGACGTAGCCTCGCGAGGCGAGTGTTTCGGCCAGGACGGCCTGGTCGCTCGCCGATTCGTCGTTCCCCGCGGCCAGCAGCACGAGGGGCACGCGGGTGGATTGCGGTGGCGCATCGCGATGCGCCCAGAGCAGCGCGTTCATCCAGCGTTCCACTTCGTCACGTGGCGCCCCCGATTTCATCAGGGGGAGCGCGAACCTTTCACGCGCACCGGGCGACCGGGCCGGTCCCTCCGAATCGGCAAGTGCGATGTAGTCTCCGAGCCTCATGCGCGGCGCGTCGCCGGAGGTCGCCGGGTACCACGCGGCCACCGGGATCGACCGTTTTGGATCGTTGGTGCCCCGGGCCGAGAGCGTGGTGAACCCCACGGGCACCGGCTCCGTCCACGGCGCGTCCACCGGTGCGCGTTCGCGGGTGAACGCGACGAGGGTGAACAGCACGGCTCCAACGAGGGAAAGAGCCGCGCCGAGCTTGAGCGGCGTGAAAGCGGAGTCGCGAACGGGCGTACCAGTCATCGCGTACAAGGTCGCCGATTCCTGTGGGCGATCAAAGCGCAGAGGGATGAGCGGCACGAGGGCGGGGCGACCCGCCGACGTCGTCGCGGCACTACTGCGCCCCGTAGTGCAGGCGTTTCGCTGATGGAGCGTTCGTTGGCGGTGACCAGCGCCCGGATTCGACGTCGAGCCACCGCATCATCAGTCGCTCACGCTGCAGGCGTTGAATGTTGGTGCTGTCGGGATGGGCACGGATCACTTCGTTGAGCACGCTGGGGTAGGCGAGGCGGGCCACGCCCATGAGGGCGACGAGCCCGTCGTACGCCGCGACGAAGTCCCTGGCCTCGAAGGCCACCTCGCTGCCATTGCTGGAGATGGTGACCCCCGGCACGCCACGCAACATCGCGACGCTCGCCGGCGCGGCCACGCGAAGGGCGGCACGCACGGGCTCGTCGAGGTGCGTGACCTTTGCCTGCGGCAGCGCGCGAACGGCCGCCGCGGCCTTCTCGCGCATCTCGGCGTGCACGCTGTCGACGTTGCGCAGCGCAACCGTGCTCGCGCTCGTCGCCTGCTTGGTGACCACGTACGAGATCCACGGCATCGTCGCCAGGTCGCCCTGCAGCTTGTCGTCCCCCGAGACGAAGATCACCGGGACGCCCGCGCGTCCCCACGAGTAGGCGACGAGCTCGGTCTCGGTGATCGACCGCCCGTTCATCCACAGGTCCATGCCTAACGTGTACGTGTGCGACGCGAACCCGCCGCTCCCGGTCTTGGCATGCATGCCGACCGCGACCACGGCGTCGTACACATCCGGGGCCACCACGTCCACGTACTGCCGGAAGGCGCTGTCACGCGTGAGTTGCTTCGCGCGCGGATCCAGCCGGGCGGCGTCGACGTCCGGTGACGGGTTGCCGCTCCCGTGGGCATCGATGATGTCCACGGCCGTCGCGCCGCCAGCGAAGAGGCCATCGACCACGGCATTGATGTCCGCGATGAGATAGCCCCGGCCCTTCGCGTAGAACTCGGGATGTGAGTAGTTGAACGTGCGGTAATCGTCCTGCCCGGCGAGTCCTTCCATGTCATGGTAGACGAGGACCCTGAGCGTACTGTCTTTCCGGGCTGCGGGCGCCTGAAGCGTCACGCCTCCCGTTCCGGCGGCGGATGCCGGAGTCGAGTCCTGACGCGTCGTGGTCCCGCCGCCGCACGCTGCCATCGCGACGGCCAGCAGGGAGAGAAGGAGGGAATGGCGTGACATGGCGGCTCCGGACGCGGAAGGGCGGGAAGATGTCGCCAGGCACGCACAGCGTCGAGCACCTGGCCTTCCCACGCGCACCCATGCCGTGGCCGCGCTATCTTCGGTCGCTGACTCGCACGCTCCCCGGTCGATCCATGATCACCTACGATCCCAAGAACTGGCTTCGCATCCTCTTCGACTTTCCACGAAGTCCTGTCTTCCGCACGCTCGCCCTCGACGTGCTTGGCGCCGGCGCTTATGCCGCGCTGGTCGTCTGGGGAGAAAACACGCTGGGCATGGCCGTTCCCCTCGGTCCGTCGTTCCTCTCGATCCTCGGCATCATCCTCGGCCTGCTGCTCGTGTTCCGCACGAATACGGCGTACGACCGCTGGTGGGAAGGGCGTCGCGCCTGGGGGCAGCTGGTGAACACCTCGCGCGCCATCGGCCACGCGCTCGACGCCATGCTCCCCGACCGCGCACCGGAGCGCGCGCGCTACGCGACGCTGCTTTCGGCGTATCCGGCGGTGCTCGCCGCGTACCTGCGCACGCCTCGCGGGACCGG
>JACMLI010000241.1 GCA_014379705.1 Gemmatimonadaceae bacterium | reverse complement strand
AGGGTGACGAGCGCGGTGACGGTGAAGGCCGGAGTTCGCAGGAACCCGCGAACGGCAATGCGGAGGTCGGTGAGCATCGGGGCGGGAACGAGTGAAGTCGTCCGTTCACGACGTGACGCTATCGCCGAAGGTTTCCGCGACCGCTTCCCGCGATGAAGGCAATGCCACACCTTCTACCGCGACCCGGTGTCCAACACCCCGGTTGTCACCGGACCGTTCACTCATCCAGCACGCTCGAGGGTCGTTCGTGTCTGCTCAATTGCGTCTTCGGCGCAGCATCGCCGCCTGGGCCCCGCTCGTGGCACTCGCCGCCTGCGTCGTGGCCCCGCTCAAGCTCGCGAAGGACGACAGCGGCATCGTGCTGTCGAGCCTTTCGATCAACGCTCCCGACCCTTCCGTGCGCGGTCCGCTGGCCGTAAAGCGGCTCTACTACGGCAGTGGGACTGACAAGCAGCGCGCCTACTTCCGCGACTCGGTGGCGCTCAAGACGGCCACGGTCGACGGGACCAAGTTCGCCGGCGCCCCCGACCCCGGGCAGGCGAGCATCCGCAAGAAGTTCTGGGGGTTCGACTTCGCCAAGCTGCCTGTGAATGGGAGCGTCTGGTATCCCGACGGTCCCGGGCCATACCCGCTCGTGCTCGTCGTCCATGGCAACCACAACATGGAAGAGTTCTCCGACCCGGGGTACGGCTACCTCGGTGAGCTCCTTGCCTCACGTGGATTCATTCTCGCCTCGGTCGACGAGAACTTCCTCAACGGCTTCATGCGCGCCGAGAACGATGCGCGCGGCTGGATGCTGCTCAAGCACCTGCAGGCGTGGAAGAAGTTCAACGACTCCACCGGGTCGCCGCTGTACGGGAAGGTCGACATGAACAACATCGCGCTGATGGGGCACTCGCGCGGTGGCGAGGCGGTCGCGGTGGCCGGGGCGTTCAACCGCCTCACGCACTACCCCGACGACGGCAACGTGAAGTTCGACTTCAACTTCGGGATCAAGTCGCTCGTGGCCATCGCGCCCGTCGATGGACAGTACCGCCCGATGGAGAAGGGCACGCCGGTCACGGACTACAACTACCTGCTCTTCCACGGTTCGCACGACGGCGATGTCTCCACCTTCTCCGGGCTGACGCAGTACGAGCGCATCAAGTATTCGGGGAAGGGGGACTACTTCAAGTCGGCCTTCCTCGTGTATCGCGCCAACCATGGGCAATGGAACACCGTGTGGGGAAGCACGGATGGCGGTCCGCGCTCGCGTCGCTCGCTGGACCTGCGCGGGTTCATCACGCAGGAGGAGCAGCGCAAGTTCGCCGAGGTGGTGGTGTCGGGCTTTCTCGAGGCGACGCTCAAGGGCAAGCAGGAATACCTCCCGCTCTTCCGCGACCACCGCTCCGCCGGTCGATGGCTGCCGAAGACGATGTACATCACGCGCTTCCAGGAGAGCAGCTTCTCCTCGATCGCCGACTTCGAGGACGACGTCGACCTGACGACGGGAGGCCCGGGCGTGACCCTGAGCGGGGATTCGCTGGCCACGTGGAAGGAGAGCCCGGTGCCCTTCCGGAATCGCGGCGGGAACATGGCACACAACGCCGTGACCCTCGCATGGAACAACCGCATCGCCGGCGACGACACGACGAAGCGTGGCCGGCCCGCATCGTATGCGGTATCGTTAGGCGACTCCGTGCGGCGCACGCTCAACCTCGACGCCCGCTCGTCCCTGGTGTTCTCGCTCGCCCCGCTCGAGGCCAAGCCGGGCCCACGACAGCCGGCGAAGGACACGACGAAGAAGGCCGACTCCACCGCAAAGAAGCCGGCGGTCAAGAAGCCGTCACCGCCCAAGGTGAAGCCTGTGCCCGACACGACGCCGATCGACCTGAGCGTCGTGGCGACCGATGACGCGGGACGCACGGCGCGCGTGGCGTTGTCCACGTACGGGCCCGTGCGGCGCCCGCTCGAGTCGTACGTCTACCGGCGCGCCGGTCGCGACAAGCTGCGCTTCGGCAACGTCTACGAGATCGTGTTGCAGACCTACACCATTCCCATCGCCGACTTCGTGCGCGCGACGCCCGGGTTCGACCCGGCCCGCGTCACGAGCGTGCAATGGCGTTTCGACCGGACCGAGGCCGGTACCGTGCTGCTCGACAACATCGGCTTCGCCCGCATGCGGCCCGAGTTCTTCCCCAGTGCGCCTGGCGAGGGAGCCAGCCGATGAGGCGCACGGTCTTTGGCCTCCTGCTCGTGGCGGCGTCCGCCACGGCGGCCACGGCGCAACGCACGACCTACGCTCCCCTTGCCGCCCAGCTCCCGTTGGGCGCGCGGGCCGCATCGCTGGGTGGCACCAACATGGCCTCCCGCGACGCCGAGTCCGCGTTAGGCAACCCGGCGCTCGCCGGGACGGGCTCGGCGTCGGCGTTCACGCTCGGGCGCTACCACGGGGGGACGCATGGTGGCGTGATCGGCATGACCACCCCCGTGGGCTTCATGGGCGTCGGGGTCGCCGTTTCGTACCTGGACTACGAGTCGGTGGGTACCGGGGCGCCCTTCTATCGAGAGGAGGTGCTGGTGTCGCGCGGCGCCGGGCACGGGTCGTCCATGGCGGCCGCGTTTTCGCTCTCGGCGCCGTACAAGGGGTGGCGCTGGGGCGCGGCGGTCACGTACCTCGAGGAGCGCCTCTTCTCCGAGCGCGCCAGCGTCGCGGCGCTCACCCTCGGGGCGTCGCGGGACAACGTCTGGCGCGGGATGACGTTAGGCATCGGCCTGCAGAACGTGGGTCCGTCGATGCGCGGGTCGGACGTGACGTTCAGCCGCGAGGCCACGGCGAACGGTGAAGCCGACATCGACCTGCCGCTGCGTCTCGCGGCGGGCATGTCGAGCTTCTTCGTCCCCATGGGGGCGTGGTTCGACCTCGGTGTCTCCGGGGGTGCCGCGGTGCGGCGGGACGGCCTCGTGTCGGGGAACCTTGGTGGTGAACTCTCGTGGAACCCGATCGAGGGGATCGCGGTCGGCTTACGCACGGGCGTCCGCCGTCCCGAGCTCAGCGTGCAGCGCCCGGTGACGGCGGGGCTCGGGCTTACCGTGGATCGGTTCGTGGTCGACTATGCGTGGGAGCAGATGCGCGACGGCGGCGGAGTACACCGCGTGGGGCTTCGTGTGCGCTAGTTCCGGCAGCAAGGGTTCGGGAGCGTCTGAGGGCAATCAGACCCGGAAAGCGGTAGAGTGACTGAGCTGACGGTTCCTCCGGAGACCAACGGCTCCCTAGGGCACGGACCCGCGAATCGCGGACTCAGCGTTCGATAGCGTCCGCTACTTCGCCGCAGGCTTTGCAGAAATGATCGGCGTCGTCGGCAATGTTCCCAGGTCCACGACCTTCCCATCCTTGATGACGGCGTTGATGCGCCGATAATTCCGCGCGCTCGCCAGCGGGTCCGCATCGAGGATCACGAGGTCGCCACGCTTGCCCGCCTCCAACGTGCCGATATCACGAAGCTTGTAGGCGTGCGCGACATGGCTCGTCACGGACTTGAGGATCTCCATCGGCTCCATGCCCAGCTCCTCGAGCGCAACCAGTCCGTTGAAGTGCCCATCGCCGAGCTTGACGCGCGGGTCCGTTGTATCGGCCGCGATGGTTCGTGACTCGGAGAGCAGCACCGGATGCTGGATGCCCGCGTCGGTCGACAGGATAATGCGGACCTTGTGCTTGATCATGTTCCTGATGTTCTGGTGCGAGATCCCGAAGAAGGGCGTGAGGATGCTCTGCGGCTGGTGCTTCTTCAGGCCCTCGTAGTGCCGCTGCGTCACGGCAAGGACTGAGACCGCGACATCCTTCGCGGCGGTCTTCTTGAGCGTTTCCTCGGGGATCGTGTGCGTCGGCCCCGACATGTCGCCATGCGTGAGGATGTCGACACCGGCATCCACGGCCATGTCGAAACTCTCCGGGCCCGTCACGTGCGCCTGCACGGTCTTGCCGGCCCGATGCCCCTCTTCGACGATCGCCAGCTGCTGGCGCGGCGAAAACGTCAGGAAGTTCATGTCGGTGTGGCCGCTGGCGCCGTACTTGAGGAAGTCCACGCCGCTGCTTGCATACGTGCGAATCGCGGCGCGCACTTCTTCGGGGTACATCCACTGCAACTTGCGCCCGGTGCCGAGTTCCCACGCTTCATTGGTGCGTGTCGCGAATGCCTTGCTCACGAACGGTGCGGCGGGCAGTCGGAAGTCTGCGGAGAGTGGCCCGTCAAAGCCGATGATGTTGCCGGCGAGGTAGATGCGGCTGCCTGTCGCCTGGCCCCCATTGATCATGTCGCGCGCCTTGATAAGTGCGTCGCGCGGGCCCCACGTGTCGAACACCGTCGTCTGGCCCGTCTTGAGCGCGATCTGTGCCCCTTCGATCACGATCTCGTGATAGCGCCCCTCGTACTTGATCAGCGTCTCGAGGTCGAGATTCAGGAACAGGTGAAGGTTCGAATCCATCAGGCCGGGAATGACGAACTTCCCGCGTGCGTCCACCGTGTGCGTGTTCGCCGGCACCTGGACCTCGCTCGCCGTGCCGACCCTGGTGATGCGCCCATTCGTGATCAGCACGACGCCGTCGCGCAGCGGCGCCTTGCCGGTTCCGTCGATGATCGTCGCACCCGTGACGGCAAGTGTTTGCGCGCCTACCGTTTGGCCGGGCGATGCGGCGAGCGAGAGGCCCGAGGCAATGAGGAGGGCAGTAGAGCGAACGCGCGAGACTGACATCTGAAGTCCTCACTGAGGGGAGTTGCACTGCACTCGACATCCGCTGTTCACCAGCGCAGCTTCTCGATCGATGCCTCGGGGCGTGGTCGGCAGGGCGTTTCGACCATTCGCACGCGCCCCACGAACTTTGGAGAGTGACATGCCAGTACGCCAGCCTTCCGCGCGTGGCTTCTTCGCCGCCGCGCTACTCGTCGCCCTTCCACTGCCAGCGCTCGCCCAGGGTGCGGCGCCGTGTGCCATCGCGATCGTTGGCGCCACGGTCATCGACGGCAATGGCGGGCCGGCGCTCGCTGACGCCACGGTGCTGGTGCGTGACGGCAAGTTCGCCCAGGTGGGCAAGCGCGCCGACGTGAAGGTGCCCGAGTGCGCCCAGAAGGTCGATGGCGCGGGCAAGTACCTCACGCCTGGCTTCGTCGACACCAACGTGCACAACGCAATGCCGGGGAGCGCCATCGACTATGCGCGCTACTGGGATCGCCTCACCGACATCGCGATCGAGGGCGCGCAGCTCCACCTCAAGTACGGTGTGACGTCGATTCGCGATTCGTACGGAACGCTCATGCCGCTGCTTGCCGCGCGCGACCAGATCAAGAGTGGCAAGGCGATCGGTGCGCGCATGTATGTCGCCGGCAACATCATCGGTTGGGGGGGCACCTTCTCCAAGACGTTCCGCGGTCGCGACCCGGAGAACTACTACGAGGAGTTTCTGAACGACCAGATCACGCAGGGCGCTGGCGAGCTCATGCCATGGTTCGGACCGGATTCACTGCGCGTCATCGTCAACGCGTACATCGACAAGGGTGTGGACTTCGTCAAGATCGGCGGGACCGCGCACTCGCAGACCGATCCGGGGCTTGTGTTCTCCGAGCGCCAGTTCAAGGCGATCGTCGACGCCGTGCACAAGCGCGGGCTGATGGCCGAGACGCACTCGACGACGCCGGAGGGGATGTACATCGCCCTGGTGTCGGGCATCGACCTGATCCAGCACCCGGAGGTCGGCGGCGTCCCGATCCCCGACGAGATCCTCAAGCTGCTCGATGAGAAGCGGCCGTTCTGTTCGATCCACGGCAACAACCACGCGGGGCGCGCCTACCAGCAGGCTATGGCACGCAGCACCGCCGGTGCCGGAGGCGCTGGTGGGGCGAGCGCTGGCGCTGCGCGCGGGGACCCCACGGAACTTCGCAAGTGGCCCAAGCCGAAGATGACGGAGAAGGGCATCGAGGACTCGATCCGCGCCACGAACTCGAAGGTGATGCGCGGGAACGCGGAGAAGATCGTGAAGACGCGGTGTCCGATCACCACGGCGACCGACAACGCGGTCGCCGGCGCCCCTGAGTTTGCGCGCGACCCGAACGCGTGGGGAGCGAGGGAGCCCGGGCTGGGCACGCTCGCGAGCATCGAGTCGCTCGTCGAATTCGGCATGACGCCGGCGCAGGCAATCGTGGCCGGCACGAAGAACGGTGCCAAGGCGCTGCCGCACCGCATCGGCGACCAGCTCGGCACCATCGAGCCCGGGAAGATCGCGGACATCGTGATGCTCGACGCCGATCCACTGGCCGACATCAAGAACATCCGGAAGATCCGCATGGTCATGAAGGACGGCGCGATCATCGATCGAGACAAGCTCCCGACGAACCCGGTGATGTACCGGCCCCCGTCGGCGGTCGTACCAGAGTAAGCGCCTACCGCTCGTCATCCCGGACAAGTGAGCGATAGCGAACGCCGATCCGGGACCCAGAGTCGTTGAAATCGCGAACTCCTGAAAGACCCTGGGTCCCGGTTCTCGGCTCGCTACGCTCGCCGGACCGGGATGACCGCCCAGTTAACGCGCGACCCGGCCCTTCACGCGGAAGTCGAGCGCGGTGTCAAACCCGCCTCCCGGCCTGAGCTTGAGCACGATCTCCACCGCCTCGCTCACGCCCCGCGTCGGCAGCATGTCGGCCGAACCGAGCTTCCGCGCAAACGACACCGTGCGCCCTGGCAGCGTCGTGCCGGCCGAGTCCACGAGTTCGGACGTCGGCAGTCCCCCGGCATTGGCGATGCCGACGATGTCGAGCGTGATCGGCCCGTAGACCGGCTGCCGCGAGACGTTGCGAACCTGGAGCGACAGGCGCACCGTGCCCTTGGCCATGTCATAGTTAGGCGTTCCCGTGACCACTTCGATCCGATCCGTCACGTCCATCTCTGCCAGGGCGCTCGGCGGCGCCGGCGGTGCGCCAATCGCCAGGCGGGCGCCGTAGAGCTCCTGCCTGCCGCTCCGGCGATCCGCCCACACGGCCGTGAACAGGCCATTCCGATCCGCAGCAAGGCCGGTGTAGTGTCCGGCGAACAGGTTGCGCGAGCCGTCGAACGACACGATGATGCGGCCGTTGGCCAGCCCCTTGTTTGCCTCGTTGCGCGCGAGGCGCACGGCGTCCGGGCCCGCGATCGCGAAGCGCTCCATCGTTGCCATGCGTGCGACCGTGGAGTCCGGCGGACGGTTGGGATCGTCGTGCGGGCTCAGGTTGTGGACGTACGCCCCGGGAGCCTGTGTGCCCGGTGGGCAACTCGACGCCGTCGACACTTTCTGGTTCGCACCGAAGCGCTGCCCGCCGTCGGTGGAGTAGGCGAACATGTAGTCCCAGCAGCGTCGTGCCGGATCGCCGCGCCGGTCGTACCACGCAATCCCCACCTCGCCACGCGGCGTGACCGCGACCACGGGCGTCATGCGAAAGTCGGCGACGCCGAGTGGGGCCCCGTTTGTGTTGTCGTTGATGCGGAGGGGCTTCGACCAGGTGCGCCCCTTGTCGGTCGACCGGGAGAGCCAGATGTCGGAGTAGCCGCTCCGGGTATCGTCCCACGTGGCGTACACGTTGTCCCGGTTCGGGCTCGTCGATGACGTGTCGGCGACGACGATCGGCAGGCTGAAGGCCTGTTGGAACTCGCCTCGGCGGCCCGGCCAGACATGCGGCCCGAAGTCGAACACCTGCTCGACCGGCGAAAAGGTCTTCGCGCCGTCGGTCGAGCGCCGGATGAACATCGGCAGCTTCTCGGTCCTCGGGTCGCCAAGGGGGTTCCAGTACTGATAGTACGTGACGAGGAGGGTGCCGTCGGAGAGCACCACGGGCTCGGTGGCCACGAGCTTGCCTCCGGGGCGCAGGTCGATCAGCACCGGGTCGTTGAACGTCTTCCCGTGGTCGTCGGAGTACTGCAGGAACATCGCATACTGGTCGCGCACGAATGAGTCGATGACGTCGTTCCACGCGAGGTAGACGCGCCCGCGATGCGGGCCATTGCTCATGTCCACCACCAGTCGCGCGTGGTCCGGTTGCACCGACGGGCGAATCTCCGTGGGTCCGTCCCACGTCCACGCGTCACCCGTCGTAGACCAAACACGGATAGCAGCCGGCTGCGATGCCTCCGGGCCGCCGATCGTGCGCCCGAAGCTGCCACCGATCACGCACTGCATCACGTAGATGCGTCCGCCGGGCCCGGTGACGACCATCGGGTCGAAGGCGCCCGAGGTGTAGCCGGGAAGCCGCACCGTCGTCCAGGTGTTCCCGCCATCGCGAGAGACCATGGTGACCGCATGGCGCCCGCTGGTGCCGAGTTCATCGCCCCCCTGCTGCGCGACCGCGACGAGGACCTGGGGGTTGGTCGGGCTGACCGCGACCCACATCTCGTTATGCTGGCCCGGGATCAGGCGCAGGTTCGGCCCGACGGAGATCGCCTGTGCGGTGGCGGAGCAGGGGAGTGCGAACGCGACGATCGTCGTGAACGACGCGAGCCGAAGCCGTCGGGAAGTGCGCATGGAGTGTCTCGCCGATCAGAAGTGGGGTAATCGAACGATGATTGTCCGTGCCCCAGCATGCCGCAAGAGGAGCGCGCGTTCTGGACTTCCCCAGTACGCGCACCTACGTTCTTCGCACCCACTCGACCCCAGCTCCCATGGTCCCGGATCGTCGGAACGCGTTGGTCCTCATCGCCCTCACCACGTTGCTGTGCGCCTGCGGATCCCGCGGCCTGAGCGGCGCGGCGCCGCCGGTGCAGGGGAAGGCGCGCACGCAGTTCTCGATGAAGTACATCGAGCTCGCACCGGGCGCTGGCAAGGAGGTGGCGCCTGACAAGTGCATCTACGTCCATTACACGGGCTGGCTCCTCGACGGGAAGAAGTTCGACTCGTCGCGTGACACGGCCAGCAACGGCCAGCCGCGTACGCCACTT
>JACMLI010000240.1 GCA_014379705.1 Gemmatimonadaceae bacterium | reverse complement strand
GTGCCGCCACCTCATGCGCCGAGTGCTCGGCACCACCGTGGGGGACCTGCACCTGCTGAGTACGACGACGGGGGAGGGGCGCATTCGGTCGTTGGAGATCTGGACGTGCCTGCGCGTGGACCAGTCGGCGCGGTCGGTGGGCGCCGGATCGGTCGCCTGGCTGCCGATCGAGGAGATGCTGGCGCGCGTGGGGACACCCGAGATCGCGGACACGGCGACCCTCGCGGCCCTCACGACGCTCGCCCGCTCGGATGCGCTGCCGCGCCTCGTCTCCGCTCCGCTTTCCGACACGGGACCGCAGGTCCGCCCGATTACGCGCCCGCAGCCCGTGGTCAAGGAACCGGTGGCGCTGCTCGACGGGGACGTCAGCCTGGTCACGTTCAACGAGCGCGTGCTCGCCGTGGCCCAGGACCCGGCCACGCCATTGCTCGAACGCCTTCGCTACGTGGCGATCGTCTCGTCCAACCTCGACGAGTTTTACGCCGTCCGTGCCGGGCGCCTCAAGTACGATGGCGACACGGCCAGTGACGAGTCCGACGGGACCGGGCTCGATGCGCGTCGCGCCCGCCTCAACCGCGACGCGCGCGAGCTCGTGCAGGCACAATATGAGTGCGCGTCCAGCGTGCTCGACGCCCTCGCACCGTACGGCGTCGTGATTCACCCCGTGGCCACGACATCAACGGCGGCGCAGGAACACCTGCGCATGCACTTCCGCTCCAGCGTCTTCCCGCTGCTCACGCCACGAGCCATCACGGCGACGCCGGGGCACTCACTCCCGATCGTCGCCGACCGTACGCTCTGTTTCGCCGTGATCCTCCGCGACGCCGGTGATGGCCGCCACCTCGCGGAACTCACGGTGCCGTCGTCGCTGCCGCGCTTCATCAAGCTCCCCGACAACGAGGGGTTCGTCACGCTCGAAGACGTGGTGCGCCATCACCTCGCGCTGCTGTATCCCGGCCGGCGCGTGGAGCATTCGTCGCTCTTCCGCGTCACGCGATACGCCGACCTCGAGCTCGATGAGCAGCGGGCCGGCAACCTGGTGCAGGCGATCGACGAGCAGGCCCGCGAGCGACGGCATCGGCCGATCGTGCGCGTGGAGGTCGAGCGCGCCATGCCATACGCCGTGCGCGAGATGCTGCTTCGGGAGCTCGCCCTCGAGCCGGGGGCGCGTCCGGGAGCGCTGGGCACCGCCGACCTGGTCGACGTTCCGGGACTGATGGACCTCGACGGGTTGCGACAGCTCGCCGACCTGCCGATGCCCGAGCTGACGTTCCCGCCGTTCAGGGCGCGCGACGCGTTCGCCGGCATTCCGTCGTTATGGGACGCGATCCGCGCGGGGGACCTCCTCCTGCACCATCCCTACGACGACTTCTCGTCGTCGATCGTGCGGTTCTTCGAGGACGCGGCCGATGACCCGGACGTCGTCGCGATCAAGGTGGCCCTCTACCGCACCGGGGAGCGCTCGCCGATCGCCGAGGCCCTCCGTCGTGCGGCCGAGGCAGGGAAGGACGTCGCGGTCTTTGTCGAGCTCAAGGCGCGCTTCGACGAGGAGCGTAACGTGCGCTGGACGCGTCGGCTGCAGGGCGCGGGCGTCCACGTGGTCCACGGCCTGCCCGGGTTCAAGAACCACTCCAAGATCGCGCTCGTCGTGCGTCGCGAGGCGGGAGGGACGCGTCGTTTTGCACACGTCGGCACCGGCAACTACAACGCGAGCACCGCGCGGGTGTACACCGACCTGGGCCTCCTCACCGCGCGCGAAGACGTGTGCGACGACATCAGCGACCTGTTCAACACGCTGACCGGGAGCTCGGCGCCCGCCGACGTGAACTTCCGGGCCTGCCTCGTGGCGCCCAACTCGCTGCTCGACGGCATGGTCGAGCGAATCCAGCGCGAAGCGGGGCACGCGCGCGCCGGTCGGCCGGCGCACATCCGGCTCAAGGTCAATGGGCTCGCGGATCGCGAGGTCATCCGTGCGCTGTACGATGCCGCGAGTGCCGGCGTGAAGATCGACCTGATCGTGCGCGGCATCTGTACGCTCCGCCCGATGCCGGGCATCCGCGTGACCAGCATCGTGGGGCGCTTCCTCGAGCACGCGCGCATCTACGCATTCGACAACGGTGGTGCGAGAGAGTATTTCATTGGCTCGGCGGACCTGCGGCCGCGTAACCTGCGACGACGTGTCGAGGTGCTCGTTCCCGTGACATCAGACGCGCACAGGGCCAGGCTCGATGCCATCCTCGAGGCGGAGATGAACGACTCGACGGCGTGGCTCCTCACGCCCGAAGGGACCTACACGCGCGTGGCGCCCGACGGCGAGCGCGCGCTGCGCAGTGCGCAAGCGCAGTTCATGGCCGACGTGGCCGTGGCCCGCGACCCCATCACGGCATGAGACGCTTTTCCTCGGTTGTTCCCCTGGCAGCACTCGTACTGACCGGCGCGGCGTTCTCGTGGATGCCGTCCGCGGGGCAGGGACGCTCCCGCCCATCGGCGCTCGAGGCCTTCAATCTCCGCAAGGCGGTCGGGACGCAGGTGGCCCTGCCCAAGGGGCTCCTGGAAGTCTCGGGACTCGCGGTCACGGCCGAGGGTCGAGTGATCGCGCATGGCGATGAGCGCGCGATCATTTCCATCCTCGATGGGCCCGGCGGCACCGTGCAGCGCTGGTTCAGCCTTGGTCGCCCTCCCATGCGGGGAGACTTCGAGGGCATCGCCACGGTCGGGCCGCGCATCTTCCTCATGACGAGCCAGGGAATCCTGCACGAGGGGCGCGAAGGGGCGGCCGAGGTGGCCATGCCATTCACGAGCAAGGACACGGGGTTCGGCGCACAATGCGAACTCGAGGGCCTGGCGTACGATGCCAGGGCGCAGGTGCTCCTCCTCCCCTGCAAGACACCGCTTGTCCCAGCGGGGCGTGGCCGCGTGACCGTCTTCCGCTGGTCGGTGTCTCGTGCCGTGCCCGCGGATCCGCCGCAGCTCAGCGTCCCACTGGACGGCGTCACGGCGCACACGGGGACGAAGGCGTTTCACCCATCGGCGATCGATGTGGACCCGGTGACGGGGAACTATCTCCTGGTGGCGGGGCCGGAGCGCGCGGTGCTCGAACTCACCTCGCGCGGTGAGGTGGTCGGCGGCGTGTCCCTTCCACGCAAGCTGCACAAGCAGCCCGAGGGCATCGCCTTCGTTGGTGATTCACTCCTCCTGATTGGGGACGAGGGTGGCACCGGTCGCGGGACACTCACCACGTACCGGCGGGCGCGCTGAGATGCATCGCACCGTTGCTGTGCTCGCGTGCGCGCTGGCGCTCACCACGGTGGCGTCGGCGCAGTCGCGCGACACCACGCAGGTCAGCGGGGCGCGCGTTACCCTCACGCCTGGCGCCAAGTACAAGGCGGGCACGCTCAAGCGGCTGGTCCTCGGCCAGGACTATCGCGCCCTCTGGACCACGCCGATCGAAGTCAACGTCATCGACCTGCGGCGCACGGCGGGAGGGCTCACGCCCACGCAGCGTGGCGGCAGCATGCAGACCAACTCCCTGCGCTTCACGGGGGGCGACGGTCGGGAGTACGTCTTCCGTCCGTCCGAGAAGGACTTCACGAAGGGGCTGCCCGAGGAGTTGCGCGAGACGATCGTACGCGACGTCGCGCAGGACCAGGTGGCCGGCTATCACCCGGCAGCCGCGGTAGTCGTGTCGGGGCTGCTCGACGCGACCGGCCTCCGCCATCCGCGGCCGCAACTCGTGGTCCTGCCTGACGACGCGTTGTTAGGCGAGTTCCGCGCCGAATTCGCGGGCGTGCTGGGCACCTTCGAGGAGCGCCCCGCCCGCGACTTCGACGAGTCCGCCGAAACCCTGGGCGCAACGGACGTGATCAGCTCGGAGCGGTTGTTCGAGCGGCTGCGGCGCAGCAGCACCAACCAGGTCGACACGCGCGCGTACCTCGCGGCCCGCCTCTTCGACGTGCTCGTGGGCGATCGTGATCGCCACCGCGACCAGTGGCGCTGGGGACGCTTCTCCACGCGGCGTGGAGCCCTGTGGGAACCGATCCCGCGCGATCGTGACATGCCCTTCGCCCGCTTCGAGGGCCTCGGTCCCTGGGTGATCCGCGGATTCGTACCACAGCTGATTTCCTTCGGCGAGGACTACCCGTCGATGGTCTGGCTGAACTGGAATGCTCGCGAGATCGACCGGCGGCTGCTTTCGGGGCTCGACATGGCGGTGTGGGACACGGTCGCGCTGAACCTGCAGCTCCAGCTGAACGACGACGTGCTCCGCTCCTCGATCGGGCAGATGCCCCCGGCATGGGTGGCGATCGACGGGCAACGGCTGTTCGACGCCCTCGTGGCGCGGCGCGCCCTCCTGCCAGAGGCGGCGCGCGAGTTCTATCGGGTCCTTGCCAGTGAGGTGAACCTGGAAGCAACGGACGACGCCGATGTCGTTGACGTGTCGCGCGAAGCCGATGGCGCGACCGTTGTGTCGATCGCCTCGTCGGATTCCAGTGGCCGGCCGGGCCGTCCCTGGCTGCAGCGTCGCTTTGTGAAAGGCGAGACGCGCGAAGTGCGCCTCTTCCTGCAGGGCGGCAACGACGTGGTCAACATCCACGGCCCGCCCTCCAGTGGCGTGAAGGTGCGCGTGATCGGTGGTGCCGGCGATGACGTCGTCGCTGACGCTGTGAGCGGCGGGGATCGCGCGACCAGTGTGCACGACTCGGAAGGCACCAATGAGGTGCGGGGCACGAGCCGCGCGTCGATCGACCGACGTGCCTATGCCCCGCCGGCCACGGATCGCGCCGAACGCCAGGTGCGCGACTGGGGGAACTGGTCGTTCACCACGCGCGGCGTCAGCGCAGCGCCGGGGATCGGCGTGCTCGCGAGCCTCAGCCACACGCGCTTCGCCTATGGCTTCCGCCACGACCCGTTCAAGGCGCGCCACGTGTTTCGTGCCGACGTCTCACTCTCCGAGCGCCGCCCGCGAGTCCGGTGGGATGGCACGTTCCCCCGCTCGAACAGCCAGGACGTGATCGGCATGCGCGTGATCGCCTCGGGGATCGAGTTGATCCGCTTCCACGGCCTGGGCAACGAGACACGTGCCGACAGCACGCGGGAGTTCTTCCGCGTCTTCCAGAACCTGTTCCGCGTCGAGCCCACGTGGACGCGACCCGTCGCGCCCGGGGTGACGATGGAGTTTCGCGCCGTTGGCCAGTTCACCTCCACGCGCGACAACGCGGGGACACTGCTGAGCCGCACCGCCCCGTACGGCAGCGAAGAGTTTGGTGAGGTCGGCGCGGGTGTCGGCATCGTGGTCGACCGTCGCGATTCCCCCGTACATCCCACGAAGGGCTTCCGCCTCGCCCTCGGGACGACGGTATTCCCCGCGGTGTGGAGCGTTGAGGAGACCTTCGCCGAGGCCAATGCGACGGCATCGACGTACCTGCATGCGGGGGGACCAAAGGCACCGACCCTCGCCTT
>JACMLI010000239.1 GCA_014379705.1 Gemmatimonadaceae bacterium | reverse complement strand
CTCTACGCACCCACTGCAGCTGGCTGACCGCCGGTACGCAGGAACTCGATGAAGTCGTCCGGCAGTCCAGCTGCCCGCACGCCAGCAATCGTGGCCTCGATGTCGTAGGCCACGCGCACATGTTCAATTCGCGGCGTGCCGTCCCCGAGGTCGAGGAGCACGTACCCCGCGCGCGGATCCCCGTCCTTCGGTCGGCCCACACTCCCGGTGTTCACGAAGTGAATGCCGTCTACGATGCGCTGCCATGGCTTGTGCGTATGGCCGAACGCAATGACGTCCCCCGACTTGAGCCCCACGACGGCCGCCATCTTCAGGCAGAACTCGTCGCTCCGATCCTGCGTCCAGTACAGCGTATTCAGGGTCGGAGTGCCGTGCACCAACACGAGCCGCGGGCCCGCCGTGTGTCCGCCGGACGGGCGAAGGTCGAGCGAAAATGGCAGGCCACCGAGGAAGTGCTTCGTCGCCGCCGTGACCGCCGAGCGCGTGAACTCGTAGCTCACGTGCGCGAGCTCTTCCTGCCGTGCGCTTTCGGACTTGCATCCGCAGTGCTTGTAGTCCGTGGCCACCGTGCTGTCATAGTTCCCCGCGATCCCCGCAATGCCGCGATCCCGCAGCCGCGCCACGACCTCGTTCGGGTTCGACGAATATCCGACGAGGTCGCCGAGATGGTAGGTCGCGTCGACTTCGCCGCGTACGCCGATCTCGGCCAGCACGGCATCGAGTGCCTGCACGTTGGCGTGGATGTCGGAGATCAGGGCGTAGCGCATGACGCAGGACAAGTACATCGAAGGTCGTCGATGCGCAAGGATGGCGCCGACGGGTCGACGCTTTCAGGTCTCTCGGCCGTCCGTGGGGGCGCGTCGGACACCTGCTCGAGCTGCACTCGCACATCGAATCGTTCGTGACTGTGCCGTTACACGAATCCAGTCTTTGTAACTACGGAGTCGTGTGATCTTGAACGCGCACCGTCACTTATCAGGAGACACCCCGTGAACGCCCGGTTCCTCGCCGCCCTCACGATTGTAACGGCCATGGGCTGCTCGAGTGCGGAGAGATCCAGCACCGACACCAGCGCCGCCGACGCCTCGACCTCATCCGTAGACCTCAATGGAGCGGGAGCCACCTTCCCGTATCCGATCTACCTCAAGTGGTTCAGCGACTACGCCACGAAGACCGGCGTGAAGATCAACTACGGCTCTGTTGGATCGGGGGCCGGCATCAAGCAGATCTCGGAAGGCACGGTGGATTTCGGTGCCTCCGATGGACCGATGACCGACGAAGAGATCGCGCAGGCAAAGGGAGGGCCGGTGCTCCATTTCCCCTCCGTGCTCGGGGCCGTCGTGATCACCTACAACCTTCCCGAGGTCACCGCACCCCTCAACCTCACGGGGCCGCTGATCGCCGACATCTTCCTCGGCAAGGTCACGAAGTGGAATGACGGGCGCATTGCCGCCGAGAACCCAGGCGTCACGCTGCCAGCGAAGGATATCCTCGTCGTGCATCGGTCCGATGGATCGGGCACCACCTACGTCTTTACCGACTACCTCTCGGCAGTGAGCAAGGAGTGGGAGACGGGCCCCGGGCGCGGCAAGGCGGTCTCGTGGAAAGTCGGCCTGGGCGGACGCGGCAACGAAGGCGTGTCCGGCACGGTCAAGCAGACGCCCGGCACGATCGGCTACGTCGAGCTCGCGTACGCCAAGCAGAACAAGCTGCCTGCGGCCCTCGTGAAGAACTCTTCGGGCGCGCTGGTCGAACCAACGATCGCAAGCATCACGGCCGCTGCGGACGGCGCCATGGGCCGCCTCGGTCCTGACTCGGACTATCGCGTCTCGATCGTCAACTCCGCGGGGCCGAGCGCGTACCCGATCTCGTCCTTCACCTGGCTCCTCGTCTACGAGAAACAAGCCGACGCGGCCAAGGGCAAGAAGCTCGTCGACTTCATGCGCTGGATGTACGGAGAGGGGCAGCAGGCCGCCGGGGCGCTCGACTACGCGCCCCTTCCCCCGGCGCTCGCGACGCAACTGACGGAACGCCTGGCCAAGGTGCAGGGCGTCGCGCAGTGACCCAGCCAGGACTCGCCACCGGGGTAGCGCCCGACGCCGGGGCAGCCCCTTCGATCGAGGGAGCCGCGGCTGGCGATCGTGTGTACCGCCTCGTCATCACCACGTTCGCCCTGCTGGTCCCGGCGCTGCTCATCTTCATCGCGTTCGAGATCGGCGTGGGCGCCTGGCCGGCCCTCTCGCACTTCGGCCTGTCGTTCGTGACCGGGAGCGAGTGGGACGTGGTGGCCGGGAAGTTCGGCGCCGCGCCCATGATCTACGGCACGGTGGTCTCGTCGATCCTTGCCTTGATCCTCGCCACGCCGTTCGCGTTAGGCGTGGCGATCTTCCTTTCCGAGTTTGCCCCCGCCTGGCTGCGACAGCCCGTGGCCTTCCTCGTGGACCTGCTCGCGGCGATCCCGTCGGTGGTCTACGGGCTGTGGGGCATCTTCGTCCTCCTCCCGCTGCTGCGCGAGAAGGTGATGCCCTTCCTCGGGCAGACGCTCGGCCTCGCGCAAACCCCGTTCTTCGCCGGCCCGGCGTACGGCAACAGCATGCTCGCCGCCGCCGTGATCCTCGCGATCATGATCCTGCCCTACATCTCGGCAGTATCGCGCGAGGTGCTGATGGCCGTCCCGCGTTCGCAGCGGGAGGCCGCCCTTGCCCTCGGGGCGACGCGTTGGGAGACGATCCGCGACGCCGTGGTGCCGTACGCCCGCTCTGGCATCATCGGCGGCGTCATCCTCGGCCTCGGTCGCGCCCTCGGGGAGACGATGGCCGTGACCATGCTGATCGGGAATCGCCCCGAACTCTCGGCCTCGCTCTTTGCACCCGGGTACACGCTGGCCTCGGTGATCGCCAACGAGTTCGCCGAGGCGTCGACGACCTTTCACACGTCGGCGCTGATGGCGTGCGGCGCGCTCCTCCTCGCCGTGACGCTCATCGTGAACACGATCGCGCGCTTCCTCGTCGGACGCGTGGGGCGGGAGGCCAGGTGAGCGCCACCGTCGCACGTCCGTCGCGGCCCCCGCGTCCGACCGGCAACCAGCGAGCCGCTGCCGAGCGTACGAGCCGCTCATTGGGTCGGCGTCGGGTGACAAACGTGCTCATGCTCACGGTGATGTACCTCGCCGCGGCCATCGCGACGCTCCCCCTGGTGTTCATCCTGACGCACCTGCTCGTCCAGGGGGCGTCGTCGATCAACCTCGACTTCTTCACCCGGATGCCGCGCCCGGTCGGCGAGGCCGGCGGGGGCATGGCCAATGCCATCGTCGGGACGCTCATCATCATCTCGGTGGCGGCCGCGATCGGCCTGCCGACGGGCATTGGCGCGGGGCTCTACCTCGCCGAGAATCGCGCCACGCGCCTGGCGAAGTCCGTGCGCTTCCTCTCCGACGTGCTCAATGGCCTGCCGTCGATCGTGATGGGGATCTTCGCGTGGCAGGTCCTCGTACGCCCGGTCGGCCACTTCTCGGCGATGGCCGGCGGCATCGCCCTCGGGGCG
>JACMLI010000238.1 GCA_014379705.1 Gemmatimonadaceae bacterium | reverse complement strand
GCTCGCGTGGCCAGCCTCACGCCGACACGCGGCGGCAGCGCGCCTCCCGCGTACGCGAACGCGCGCCTCCGCTTCGCGGAGCTGCTGCGCACGCGTGAGCGCGTCGTGACTGCGGGTGACATCGAGATCGCGGCCCGCGTCGTCGAGGATCGCATTCGCGAGGTACGCGTGAGCAGCGCGTCTGAACTCGGAACGTCGGGCCTCGGCCTCGTCACGCGCGTCACGGCCGTCGTCGCCCCCGAGGAGTTCGCCGATCCCGATGCCGAACTCCTGGGGCTCCAGGCCGAGCTCGAGGCGTACCTCTCCGAGCGCTGTATGATCGGGCAGCAGATCCGCGTCGCCATCGAACGAAAGGGGGCCCGGTGAGCGTGATCATGCCCGACCTCGTTTCGCCGTGGCGCGGCGGTTGTCACGTCGTGGACTCGGCAGTGCCCACGCTCCTCAAGCTGGGCGTGGACCTGGGCCGCATCGTCCTCGCCAGCGCCGGGCCGGGATCGCCTCCCGGGACTATTCTTTCCCAACGACCCGCAGCAGGCACCCCGCTTACGGCCGAGACCCGCGTGCACCTGTCTGTGTCGGGCGTGGGGTTGATGGAACGGATCCCGTTTCCAATGCGCGACACCAGCGACGGCGACTTCCGCGTCGATCGGCTCGTCGGGTTGCTCGACGATCCCTTCCTCAAACTGGCGCATCACATCCGTTCGGCCGGTGGCCTGCTCGACCTCCACCCCGACGATCGGCCCGGGGCCGCCCGCTGGATCAAGGACCTGTTCGGCATCGACCACACGCAGTGGGCCGAGGAGCGGTGGTACGACGTCGCACGACTGCTCCCTGCTCTTCCCCGCATCGCGGGACGCGCCGACGGGCCCGCGCTCGCCCTCCGCGCGGTGTTCCGGTTACCCGCCGCCCCCGTCCGCCTTGTCACGGGGCTCGCGCCGGTGCCAACGCACATGCGCACGCGTCTGGGTGAACAAAACGGTCGCTTGGGGATCGACGCGCTCGTGGGTGACGGCGTTCCGGCGCACACGGCCGTTGAGGTCACGATCGGACCGGTGGACCTTGCCACGTGGCTCTTGCACACGCGCGCCGGACTCACGCGGGAACGGCGCGCCCTGTACCAGCTCGTGCTCCCCGCCCACGTGAGGAACGACGTGCAGGAGCGATGGATTGTCGGTGATCGCACGCGCGGTGCCCGGCTCGATCCGTGGCAGCGCGAAGTCGCGTTAGGTGTCAACAGCTACCTCGGCAAGCCCGAGAGCAGGAGCATTCCCTGATGGCGCAGGACCAGTATTTCCGGGCGGTACACTGGACGACCGGCATGCTGCTCACCCCGGAGCACTTCGTCCGGCAGGACCGGTACATGGAGGAGCAGGTCGCCTGGCTCCTCAAGTACTGCCTCCCGGCCGGGGGACTCGTGGGCGGTGGCGTTCGCCTCGACCTCATGGAACAGGGACTTTCCCGCTTCGACCCCAAGGTCGAGGTAATCAACGACGGTGAGCATCTCAGGGTCACCGTCGTGCGCGCCCGGGGCATCACGCCTGGCGGCGAAGTCATCGAGATCGACGAGACGCGCGCCGTGAGCACGGAGATCAGTCGCGGCGACCTCACCGGCTCGAGCGAAGTGCTCGTGTACGTGACGCGCAAGGCCAGCAAGGAGCCCGACCCCGATTCGATGGGGTCGGACCCGGCGAATCCCAACCAGCAGGCGCTTTCGCGCATCGCGTACGAGGTGCAGCTCGGCATTCGCGCCGAGGCCGTGCCGTCGTCCATTGCCGTGGCCAAGCTGGTGCGCGCGTCGGAGACGCGTTCGTTCGAGAAGGACTCGTCGTACATCCCGCCCTGCGCCTCGCTCGTGGCACACAGCGCGTTGTACGAGGCCGCGCGCATGCTGCAGGGCGACATTCGTCGACTGGCCTCGGAGTTCGGCGAGGTGCACAAGCGCGCGGGGAAGTACATCGAGCGCGTGGTGGCCCGGGGGCTCGACGTGCGTGGCGACTACGACGTGCGTGCGTTCGTCGAGCGTGCGGTGATGGCCCTGGAGAGCGCCGCCTACGAGACGGCCGACCTCACGATGACGCCGCGCCGCTTCTTCCAGCAGATCGAGCGTGCGAATCGTCTTGTCGCCGTGGGGCTTTCGTTGAGCAGTTCGAGCCACCAGTTCTTCACCGACCTGGGGCAGCTGGACGCGTCGTACACCGAGTTGCTGCGCCAGCTCGACGAGATCCAGCGCACCGATCCCGACCTCGATCGTCGCGAGGAAGTGCGCCCCGTCGTGGTCCGCGCCACCGAAACGCTGCGGCGCCTGCGCCGCCTCATGGAGGCGCTCTCCGGCAAATACGTCGACTACCGGTTGAATCGCTCGATCGAGTCGATCCGCTTCATGCTCGACCGTGACGGTGAACATTTCTACGAAGCCGTTGCTCCGCTGTCTTATCCGCAGCGCGAGGGCTCGCTGCTGACCTTCGTGTTCTCGCAGCTCGACCTGACGGGCAACCACGAGTACCGCATCGTGCTCACCGGTGACCCCGGCGCCTCGGCGCAGTGGTTGTTAGGCACGGAGCTCACGGTGAACATCCGGATCAATTCCGCCGGAGGCTATCGTGCGCCGATGACACGCAAGGCAGTGTGCGAGGTGCTCGACCAGCGCAACTTCGCGGTGAACTTCGACACGCCGCCCGATGTCGGAACGATCTCGGGATTGAGCGTGGACGTGATGCCAGGCGAAGGCATCCGG
>JACMLI010000237.1 GCA_014379705.1 Gemmatimonadaceae bacterium | reverse complement strand
TGCTCGCCTTTGCGTCCGGCGGACGCATCGACCTTCCGGCGGGATCCCGGCGCGTGCAGCTGGCGTTCAGCAATGGGTGGCGTGACCGCGCCGCTCGGTAGTGCACTCCCCGACGCCTCGCATGATCCCTTCCCGCGACGCCGTCGACGTGATCCTCGTCGACGACGAGGATCGACCGCTCGGCCTGTGTGACAAGCTCGAGGCGCACCGCCGCGGGCTGCTGCACCGCGCCGTGTCCGTCTTTGCGTTCTCGGCCGATGGTCGCCTGTGGATACAGCGACGCGCGGCAGGGAAGTATCACTCGAGCGGGCTCTGGTCGAACAGTGCGTGTACGCATCCTCGCGACGGCGAAGCACTCGACGACGCAGCGCGCCGTGGCGTGCGCGAGGAATTGGGCATCGAGGTGGCGTCGCTACGCTACGCCTTCCCGATCGTCTACCGCGCCGACGTGGGCGCGGCGCTCATCGAGCACGAGTACGACCATGTGTTCACGGGGGAGATCACCGGCAGCGTACAGCCCGTTGCCGAGGAAGTCGATGCCGTGGACCTGGTCTCGGTCGATGAGCTGGTGACGGCGGCCGCGACGACTCCCGAGCGCTATACGCCGTGGTTCCGGCTCCTCATCGAGCGCGTCCAGGCCCTGCGCGCTGCGAATCCTTAGGCAACACGCCGTGGCCCGCCCAAACGCAAACGGCCGCCCCCACGTCGGAGGCGGCCGTCCTGCATCGTGCGGAGGATCGAGCCTACGGGATCACGACCAGCTTCGTCACGGCGCTCTTGAGGCCCTGCGCATCGGTTGCCGTGAGCGTCACGTTGAACGTGTTCGGGTAGCCGCTGACGGCCACGACATAGCTGGCAGTAAGCCCAGTCTTGGCGGGACGACCAGCGGTATTGGTCCATGCGAACGTGAGGTTGGCCTTGCCACCATCATCCGTTGAGCTGTTGGCGTCGAGGGAGCACTTGCTCGGCGACGCCTTCACGCAGGTGACCGTGAATGCGGCCACGGGCGCGTTATTGACGGGCGGCGGCGGCGGCGGTGGTGGTGGTGGCGGCGAGCCGCCGACGATCTGCTGCACGTTGAGGAGCTTGTTCGGAGTGTTTGCTGGCACTCCGCCGACCTTTCCGACCGCGGCCAAACTCGTGAGGGCGCTGCCGACGACGGCGGGTGTCGCCGCTGGGTAGGCACTGAGGTAGAGCGCAGCGGCTCCCGCCACGTGCGGGCTGGCCATCGACGTGCCGGTCGAAATCGCGGTGGCCGTCGCCGACCAATTCCACGCCGACACGATGTTCACGCCAGGCGCGTAGAGGTCGACGCACGGACCGAAGTTGGAGAAGATCGCGTGATTGCCCATGAGGTTCATCGCACCGACCGTGATCGCTGCGGTGGCGCCCGAGGGCGATTGGCTGCACGCGTCCATCTTGGCGTTCCCGGCGGAGACCGTGGTGGTCACACCGGCATTGACGAGCGCCGTCGTCGCCTGGTTGAGCGCCGCGCTGTAGGAGCCGCCGAGGCTCATGTTGGCAACGGCCGGGAGGATGCGGTTGGCGGCCACCCAGTTGATCGCCGTGATCAACTGCGTGTCGTTGCCACTGCCGATACAGTCGAACACGCGAACTGGGTGCAGGATGGCCTTGTGCGCCACGCCGTACACCGTGCCCCCGGCCGTGCCAGCGACGTGAGTGCCATGACCGTGACAGTCGTTGGCATTGCCCCCGGCCGTGATCGCGTCGAAGCCGTTGCCCAGGCGTCCGGTGAATTCCGTGTGCGGCAGGTAGATGCCGGTATCGATGATATAGATGTGCACCCCGGCGCCGCTGTTGGGTGCGGAGTACGTCAGGTCGAGGGGCATGTTCACCTGGTCGATGCGGTCGAGGCCCCATGATGCCGCCGCGACGTTGAGCGACACGGCCTGGTTGGGCTCGACGAACTTGACCCGGGGATCTTCGCGCACCTTGCGGAGCGCCTCGGCGTCACCACGCATCGCGAACCCCTGGAGCGCGCTGCTCCAGCGTTCGGTCACGTGCGCGCCATGGCTGGCAGCTTCGGACGCCGCACCGGAGACGTCAGGTGTCCGGTCATCGAGGACCACGATGTATTCGCCGGGAATCACGGCGCTCGTGATGTCACCGGAGGGCTGCAGGTACGGGGCGAGCCGGGCTGGGCCAACGGGGGCCGCGCCATCGGCACATGCGCCGAGCGCTGCCATGGCGCAAAGCGCCAAGACGAAAGTCTTCAAACAAGAGCTCCTGAAATCGGGGAGGCGCGCCTGACGAGTTGGGACCTGGCGGCGACGCGACAAACGGGTGGGAGCCGCTTGGCGAGGCCGGCTGCGTTCACGCAGCACGGCCCCGCGTCAGCGGAAAGACGCGTGCGACTACGGGATGGTCACGGTCTTCGTGATCGAGTGGCTGAGGCCGCCCGCATCGGTGGCCGTGAGCGTGACGTCGAACGTGTTAGGCAGGCCCGACACGGCGATCAGGTACTTCGCGGTGATGCCGGCCTTTGCTGGACGACCGACGGTATTGGTCCAGGCAAACGTGAGGTTGCCGATGCCGCCATCGTCCGTCGACGACGACGCGTCGAGCGTGCAGTGGTGCGGCTTGACCGCGCTCTGGCAGGTGATCGAGTAGTTCGCCACCGGCGGCGTGTTGACCGGGGGCGGAGTGCCCGCGATGAAGCTGATGTTGAGCAGCAGGTTGGGGCTTCCTGCGCCGGGGTTCGTGATCTTGTTGAGCGTCGCCCCGGCCTTGAGCGCGGCGTCCACCTGCGCGGGCGTCGCCGTGGGGTTGGCGCCCAGGTACAGTGCGGCCGCACCGGCAACGTGCGGCGATGCCATCGAGGTGCCGGAGATCGTGCTGATCGCCGTGTTCGAACCGATCCACGCTGACGTGATGCTCTGGCCCGGCGCGAAGATGTCCGTACACGTGCCGAAATTCGAGAAGCTCGCGCGCGCATCCGTGATCGTGCTCGCGTTCACGGTCGTGGCGGTCGGCGTGCTCGCGGGGGAGAAGCTGCAGGCGTTGGCGCTGCTGTTCCCGGATGCCACGGCGGTAAAGACGCCAGCCGACACGAGGCCAGCTGTGGCGGTGTTGACGGCGGTGTTCAGGCTGCCGCCGAGCGACATGTTTGCGACCGCCGGCAGGATGCGATTCGCGGCGACCCAGTTGATGCCGTTGATCACTTGCTGCCACGTGCCCGAGCCCGAGCAGTTGAGCACACGCACCGCATGGAGCGTGACGCCCTTCGCCAAGCCGTAGGCCGTGCCGCCGATCGTTCCGGACACGTGCGTTCCGTGGCCGTTACAATCGTTGGCCGTGCCGCCGATCGTGATGGCGTCGTATCGGCTCGTCGTGCTCACGCGACCGCCAAAATCGTTATGCGTGGCGAGGATGCCGGTATCGATCGTGTAGGCGTGCACATTGCTCGCCGTGTTGGGATACGTATAGCTGTTGTTGAGCGGGAGGTTCGCCTGGTCGACGCGGTCGAGGCCCCACGAGGGCGTGGGCGACTGCGTGGCCACGATTCGGGCGATGCCGTTCGGCTCCACGAACTTCACGCGCGGATCTTCGCGGACGGCGCGCACCTGCTCTGGCGTGCCGCGGAAGGCGTACCCCTTGAGGGCGGCCTCCCAGCGCGCGGTGACGTTCACGCCAGCGGTCGCCGATGCACCGGCGACATCCATGACGTCGTCGTTCAGCACGACGATGTACTCACCGGGCACGACCTGCGACGTGACGTCGCCGTTGGCCTCGATGTAGGGGGCCAGTCGGCCGGGGCCGGCCGGCGACGACGCATCCGAACAGGCTGCAACCACCAGCCCCAGCACTACCAGCCGAGCAAAGTCTCTCACCACGTCGCCTCCGATGGGGGGGAACCGCCGGCGCGCGCCACCTAACGACTAGCTGGCCCGTCGCGCCGCGCGATGCGACACGAAACTAGGAGTCACCTGGTGTTATGTCCACAAGGAATATGCTCGACTATTCCCTTTGGGTCATGGATCGCTACTCACCTCTCGAACCTTTTGCGACGTGCGTCACAAAACACGGGATGCCGCTTGCCTTACGCGGCGGCCCGGACCGGTCCCGGGCCATCCGCGTCGACGGTCCGCTCGCTGGCCCACGCCCGAAGCGCCGCCAGTCGCTCGGCCATCGTGAGCGAGAGCGGACGCGTCGCGGCGATCTCTGCGAGCACGAGGTCGGTCCCCAGCGTCCCCGACCGCGCGAAGGCCTCGAAGAGCCCCGACACGATCGCCTGCTCGATCTCGGCGCCGGAGAAGCCGACGGCCGCCTCCGCGAGCGCCCGCAGGTCGAAGGCGCGCAGGTCCTGGCGGCGGCGCCGCAAGTGGATCTCGAACACCGCCCGGCGCGCCTCGACGTTAGGCAGGTCGACGAAGAACACCTCATCGAAGCGGCCCTTCCGGATGAACTCCGCCGGCAGCGCGCTGACGTCGTTGCAGGTCGCCACCACGAACACGTCGCCTCGACGCTCCTGCAGCCACGAGAGGAAGCCCCCGAGCACGCGCTGTGACACGCCCCCGTCCTGGTCCCCCGTCGACGAGAACGCCTTTTCGAGTTCGTCGATCCAGAGGACGATGGGCGCCATGCGCTCCGCCGTCGCCAGCGCCCGGCGAAAGTTCTTCTCCGTGTCGCCCACGTACTTGTTGAACAGCGACCCGGGATCGAGCCGAAGCAGCGGCAGCTGCCACTCGTGCGCCACGGACTTGGCCAGGAGACTCTTGCCGCACCCCGGAACACCCGTGAGCAGGATGCCCTTGGGGAAGGGAAGCCCGAAGGCCGTCGCCCGCTCAGGGTCTTCCACCGACGCTCGACGCTTGCCCAGCCAGGCCTTGAGGCCAGCGAGGCCGGCAACCTGCGACAAGCCGTCGGTCGTTGCCCAGTACTCCAGCAGGCCATCCTGCTCCACCGCCTGCCGCTTGGCGTCGGCGATGCGCGGGATGTCGCTCTCGGTAAGCGCGCCGTCCACCATGATCAGGCGCGTCAGGATCCGCTCCGCCTCCACGAGGGAGAGCCCGAGCAGGTTGTGCAGCAGGCGGGCGCGGGTCTCGCTCGTGAGTTCCACGCGCACTGCCATCCGTGCGGTGTGTTCGCGCACGACGCGCTCGAGCAGCGCCCGATATTCGTCGATGGTGGGGGCCGGGAGGCGGACCACGATCGCGTGCTGGCGGAGCGACTCGGGGAGCCGCACGTCGCGTCCACTGATGATCACCGCGCCGCGCCGCGCCCCGAAACGCTCCACGACTTCGTGGACCCACGCTGCGACCTGGGTGTCCTCGAGGTAGCTGCCGAGCAATGGAAAGTGAAAGAGCCCCGTCCCTTCGCGTTCGACGTGGCGCAGGGCGTCCATTGGGGCGGCGGTGTCGCTGATCAGGGGGGCGCCCGCGTCGACACCCCGCGTCATGCCACGGCTGCGCGACCACTCGTGGTGGTGCAGGGACAGGCGCGATGCCACATGGCGAACGGCCGCGGTCGCGCGGTCGATCTCCCACGTGTCGATCACGATCAGTGCGTACCGCGAGCGGACCAGCAGCTCGAGCTCTTCGACGAATTCCGGGAAGTCCATGTCCTTGGTGTCTGGCTCTCCATGGAAGGACGGCTCGCGGGAAGGCACAGTCACGAGTGAGCTCCTTCGGGGCGTCTTTGCGAGCCGACCGCTTTCGCGGCCACCATGACCGACCTAGACTTCCCGTCCCCGAACCCCGCCGTGCCGCCCCGATGCCGCGTTCCAAGTCCACGCCGATCACCTCGGACAACCCTGTCATCGCCGGCCCCCGGGCCTCGGCTGACCGCCTGTATCGGGCCGCCGCAGAATGCGTGCGGCAACGCCAGCGTTACGGGGCACTGGTAGAGGCTGGAGCGTCCGAGGAGGAGCAGAAGGCGGCTCTCCAGGTAGCCAGCCTCTGTGACGACCTCCTGCAGGCCTCCATAGATGCCTACGAGAAGGCCCCGGTGAACGGCCCCTCCAAGGACGAGGAGTGGTACCGCAAGGCGATCAACGTGTGGCAGTCGAGTCGCGACTATGAGCGCCGCCACAGCGCGAGCGACGCGTCGACCCGCCGTGTCGGAACGGCCTCGGCGTCCGGCTTGAAAGACCTTGCCATGGAGTACGACCTCGAGGCGTCGGCGCTGCTGGCGCTCCAGCACACCCTGAGCGCGTACCGAAAGGTGTCTCCCGACGCCCACATAGAGCCGGCAACCCGAGTGGGTTAACGCCTCCTGTCCCGACCCGTCACACCCGCCGCGCCGACCCATGGTGCGGCGTTTCTTCTTCCCGGCGGAACGGATGGGGAGGGCTTCGACGTTGAGACGGCACTCCTCTTTCCAGGTGGCCCATGGCGTCCGGGGTACTGCGTGCGTCTCTTCGCATCGACCGACCGATCGCGGAGGTCTTCGAGTTCTTCTCTCGCGCCGAGAACCTGGGGGCGATCACGCCTCCCGAACTGGGGTTCGAGATCCGAACGCCCCTGCCCGTCGCGATGCATCCTGGCGCCCTGATCGACTACGCCATCCGGCTGCACGGCATCCCGATGCGATGGCAAACGCTCATCACGGCCTGGAATCCCCCGCATGAGTTCGTGGACGAGCAGCTTCGGGGCCCCTATGCAGAATGGATTCACACGCATCGCTTCCGGGCGGATGGTCCCGGCGCCACCATCATCGAAGATGAAGTTCGCTATCGGCTCCCCCTTGGCCCGCTGGG
This sequence comes from Gemmatimonadaceae bacterium, assembly GCA_014379705.1. Lineage (GTDB taxonomy): Bacteria > Gemmatimonadota > Gemmatimonadetes > Gemmatimonadales > Gemmatimonadaceae > RBC101. Next base: position 3,827 of record JACMLI010000237.1, on the reverse strand, counting down.
GTCCCTGGTCCATCCGTTGGTGCGGCGGCAGCTCGACCGGATCTTCTCGTATCGAGAGGCGGCGGTGCGGCGCCGGCTGTCCGCGGCGGCGCTCCCGGCTGCCTAACGAGGCCGGGAGCCTTCCCCCCGCCCCTCCGGGGGGTTCCACGTCGCCGCTGCCTCGCCTCGTCCCTCACCCCGTGCGCTCCAGGGTCCCGGGGAGCACTTTGCAGACGGAACAGTCAGCGGACGCGAACGTCCCGACGTACCGTTCACGACAGTCGCAGTTCACGCTCCACGCACCGGGCAGGAGTTGAGTTTGGAGGGTCTGGTCGAGTTCCTCCTGAAGTACCGGCCATCCGCGTTTGCCCGCGGAAGCCTGGCGTTTGCCCCGCCCATTCCGGTCTGGATGATCTGGCTGCTCGTTGCTGCGATCGCGGCGTTTGGCGTCCTGCAGTACGCGCGCTCGGCGGAGTCCCTGGGGCGTCGCGATCGCGTAATCCTCGGTGTGCTCCGTTTCGTCGCGGTCGCCGCGCTTGGATTTTCGCTGGCCCGACCCGTCCTCGTCATCGCCGAGAGCGTGACGCAGCGGAACATCGTGGCCGTCCTGATCGATGACTCGCGCAGCATGCGGATCGCCGACGTCGGTGGCCAACCGCGCTCGCAGGCCGTGTCCCGGCTCGTCGGTGCCGCGGACTCGAGCCTCCTCAAGGCGCTCAGCCCCCGCTACCAGACACGGGTCTTTCGCGTTTCCTCGTCGGGACGCGTCAACGACCCGGCCGCGCTCTCGTACGACGGCACGCGCACCCGGCTCCTCACGTCGATGCTGCGCGTGCAGGACGAACTCGCCGGGGCTCCGCTGGCCGGCATCGTCGTGCTGTCCGATGGCGCCGACAACTCCACCACGTCGGGTTCGGGCACGGGTCTCACGGAGCAGATGCTGACGCTGCGTTCGCGCGGTGTGCCGGTGTACGCGGTGGGCATCGGCAGCCCGCGTTTCGAGCGCGACGTCGAGATCGCACGCATCGATGCTCCGCGCAGTGTCCTCAAGAACTCGACGGTCCTGCTCACCGTCGTCGTGGTCCAGCGTGGCCTGGGCGGCACTCGACTTCCCGTTGTGGTCGAGGATTCGGGGCGCATCGTCGGGTCGGCAAGCGTCCTGATGCCCAAGGACGGCGAGGCCGTTCAGGTGCGCGTGCGCGTCCCGGCGACGGAGACGGGCGCGCGACTCCTTCGCGTGCACGTGCCGGTGCAGGCCGGGGAGATGGTGAAGGAGAACAACGAGCGACGCACGCTGCTCGTCGTCCGTGATCGGCGCGAAAAGATCCTCTACCTCGAAGGAGAGCCGCGCTTCGAGTTGTCCTTTGCGCGCCGGGCCGTGGACGGCGACCCGAACATCCAGCTCGTGGCGTTACTGCGTTCTGCCAAGGACAAGTTCCTCCGGTTGGGCGTGGACGATTCACTGGAACTCTCGACAGGATTCCCCACGACCCGCGAGGAGCTGTTTGCCTATCGTGGGGTCGTGCTCGGGAGCGTGGAGGCGAGTTTCTTCACCGCTGATCAGCTGCGCATGCTCTCGGACTTCGTGAGTGAGCGGGGCGGGGGACTGCTTTTCCTTGGCGGTCGGTCGGCCTACACCGAGGGGGGCTACGCGGGTACGCCGCTGTCGGACGCCTTTCCCTTTGAGCTGGGGCTCGGCAACCCTGACACGCTCGCACACGAGATCAAGGCGGAACCCACGCCGCTCGGGACGCTGCACCCGGCGCTGCAGATCGGTGCGAACGACTCGGTGATGGCGGCGACGTGGGATACGCTGCCCCCACTCACGACCGTGAACACCTTGCTGCGCACCAAGCCGGGGGCGACGGTGCTGCTCAACGGGCAGATGGCCGACGGCCGCTCGACGCGTCCCCTGCTGGCCGTGCAGCGCTTCGGCCGCGGCCGCGTGCTCGGGATGGCGGCGCAGGACACCTGGCTCTGGCAGATGCACGCCACGATCGCGGTGAGCGACTCGACGCACGAGACGCTGTGGCGCCAGATGCTGCGCTGGCTCGTGAGCGAAGTCCCCGATCGCGTCGAGGTGGCGGTGCCCGAGGAGTCGGGGCCCGGTGAGGCGGTGCAGGTGCAGGCCATGGTGAGCGACAAGGCCTTCCTGCGCTCCAACGGCGCGTCGGTCACCGGCGAGGTCGCCGGCCCGACGGGCCCGGGGTCCCGCATGGCCTTCGACTGGATGGTCGACCACGACGGGGAGTACACGGCGAGCTTCGTGCCCGACAAGTCGGGGGTGCACGAAGTCATGCTGCGATCCGTGGCCAAGGGCGACACCACGAGCAGCCGGGCCGGCTACGTGCGCGTGGCCGAGCCAGCCGACGAGCATTTCGGCGCCGAACTCCGTTCGTCGCTGCTGCGCCAGGTCGCCAGCGAAACCGGCGGCGGGTATTACACGCCGGAGACCGCGGCGAACATCGCGCGCGACATCGTGTACAGCCCGAGTGGCTCCACCATCGTGAAGCAGAATGACCTCTGGGACATGCCCCTCGTGCTGATCCTCCTCCTCGTCGCGTTAGGCGGTGAGTGGGTGTTGCGGCGGAGGCGCGGGCTCGCATGACGATCGCGTTCCTTGCCCTTGCCTGGGCCATGGCGACCACGCCCACGCCACCCCCGCCGCCCTGCGAGGCGTGCACACAGGGCGCGCCGCGCACGTGGCTGCTCGTGGTCTCGGGGGTGAGCGGGGAGAAGCGCTTTGCCGACGGCTTCACGGAGATGGGGACTGCCCTCGTCGCGGCCGCCTCGGCGCGCTTTGCGATCCCCGATTCGATGACGTGGTATCTCGCCGAGGACAGCACGCGCGACGCGCGTCGCATCCGCGGGCGGTCGTCGAAGGCAACGATCATGGCGACGCTGACCCGCATGGTCGGCCAGGCGAAGGAAGGAGACCGCCTCGTCGTGGTGCTGATGGGCCATGGCAGCTCGCAGGGGAACGAGTCGCGCATCAACCTCCCCGGCCCCGACATGTCGGCCGGGGAGTTCGCCCAGGTGCTCGGTCCCTCGCCCGCCACCGTGATCTTCGTGAACACGGCGAGCGCGAGCGGGGAGTTCATCAAGGCCCTGAGCGGGCCGCGCCGCGTGGTGATCACGGCGACGAAGAGCGCGCGCGAGGCCAACGAGACGTACTTCCCGGGTTACTTCGTGAAGGCCCTCACGAGCGACGCGGGGGACACGGACAAGGATGGCCGCGTGTCGATGCTCGAGGCGTTCACCTATGCGCGGCTCGAGGTCGAGAAGCGCTTCGAGACCAGTGGCCTGCTGCCGACCGAGCACCCCATGCTCGATGACGACGGCGACGGCACCGGGCACGCGGACGCGAGCGACAAGGGCCCCGACGGCCGCCTCTCCCGGAGCCTGCACCTGGCCCCGTTAGGCGGCACCACGCTGGCGGCCGACCCGCGCGCCGCGGCGCTCATCGAGGAACGGCGCGTCATTGAAGGACGAATCGACGCCCTGCGCGCGAAGCGCTCGGAGATGACCGAGAGCGCGTACCAGGCCGCGCTCGAGCCGCTGCTCGTTGCCCTGGCCGAGAAGAACCGCGCGATCCGCGCGCTGGAGCCGAAGAAACCATGAGCCGCCTCCGTCGCGGGGTCCGCCTGCTCCTCTGGTTTTCGATGTTCGTCGCGCCGCTGGCGGTGTGCGGACAGGAGCGGCCCGCCGGGAGTGCCGGGAGTCCGGCGCCGCTGTACCGGACGGGCAAGTACGCAGAGGCCATCAGTGCCGCCGAGGCGCGCCTCGCTACCGACGCGAACGACGTCACCGCCGCCATCACCCTGGTGCGCGCGTTGCGCGACGTGGGG
>JACMLI010000236.1 GCA_014379705.1 Gemmatimonadaceae bacterium | reverse complement strand
TTGCCGCCACGGGTGCACGTCAGGCCTCGGCGCGGAGGAGGCGGGCCACGGCGGTCACGCGACGCTGCCAATCCGCGGTGTCAGCCTCGAGTCGCTTGCGTCCGGCACGCGTGAGTTCGTAGACGCGCGCCTTTCGCGCATTCTCCGTCTCGATCCACTCCGCGTCGAGGTACCCGCCACGCTCGAGTCGCTGCAAGGCCGTCAGCAGGGAGCCTGGGTTCACCTTGAAGACGCCGCGAGAGACCTGCTCGATGCGTCGCGCGATCCCGAAGCCGTGGAGGGGCTGCAGGCTCAACGTCTTGAGGATGAGCATGTCCAGGGTCCCCTGGATCACGTCCGTGTTCGCGTCGTCCATGCGGAGAACCTACGGTCCGCTCATCTTGATCGTCAAGATGTGAGCGTCAAAGGGACGTGGGCCCTTTGCTCGCTTGTGCGGGAGAGCGCGAAGGCGCCGACTATCCCGCGGCGCCGCCGTCTTCGCGCAGCCGTTTGCTCTTCTTGAGCCATCGGGCGACCCCCCAGAGCACAGCGACAACGCCGATCGCCGCCACGTACGGCCACCATGAGAACGGCGTGCCCTGCATCGCGGCGTAGCGCCGGGCCTTGAGGCCCAGGAGCAGCGCGGCACCGGCCATCCAGTATGCCGCGCTGCCGTACTCCTTGAGGATCACGCGACGCCAGTTGAACGTCATCCCGGCCGTTGCCGCGCGCATGCCGCCAAGGCGCGGCCACCAGCGGGGCGTGCGCTGACAATACGCCGCGTATTCGTTGCCGTACTGGCGACCCAGGTACGACTCTTCAGCCGCAACAATCGCGCGGTAGCCAAGCAGGAAGAACGGGATGCCGATCGCCAGCATCAACGTGCTGTGCCAGATCAGGTGCAGGCCGAAGAGGATGAGCAGGTTCCCCACGTACAGGGGGTTGCGGCTCAGCGTGAAGAAGCCCGTCGTCACGAGGCCCTCGGCGTACACCTCACGATTGCGACCGCCCCGCACGATGTAGCGGTATCCGACGACGGCGATCCGCAGCACCTGGCCCAGGGTTGCGATGACGACGCCCACCCAGTCGAAGAGCCGCGCCTGGGCCGGGTCGTCGTGGGGGATGGCAGACGTACTGAGCGTGATCAGCCCGATGAGGACGACGGGAAACAACGCATCGCGCGTCTTGAAGAAGACGTTGCCCAGCGAGACGAGCCACGCCGGGTTGCGAGGGAGCGCGATGGGCGGTGCGGCGGTCGTCGACGACGGCTCGGCGGGACTCACTTGACGGCGATCATGCCACAGAAGTTGTACCAGCGGAACCACGTCTCGAACTTCGTGAAGCCGCACTTCCGCACGAGCGCCTCGTTCTCCTCGAGATGGTACGGGATCAGCACGTTCTCCAGCGCCTCACGCTTCTGCGAGATCTCGAGGTCCGAGTAGCCGTGTCGGCGCTTCATGTCGTAGTAGTACTTGATCCAGAGCCGGTTGAACAGCGTGTCGTTCTCCGTGAGCTTCTCGACCAGGATCAGGCACCCCTGCGGGTTCATCCCGTCGGCGACCTGCTGGATCACGCGCTCGCGGTGCAGCGGCCGGACAAACTGCAGCGTGAGGGTGAGGATCACGACCGACGCATTCTCGATGTGGAGGTCGTCGTGCAGGTCGCCCAGCACGAGGGCGCGCTCGCGCTGCGAGGGCAGGGCATCGAGCTTGGTGCGCGCCTTGTCGAGCATCTCCTGCGAGTTGTCGATGCCCACAAAGCGGACGCGCGGGTCGATGAAGGGCTCGCACGCCACCAGCGTGGTCGCGGTCGCGCAGCCGAGGTCATACAGGTTCGTCCCGGGCACCGCGAAGTCGGCCGCGAGTTCCGTCGTCATCCGCTGGATCTCATGGTAGAACGGCACCGAGCGGCCGACCATGTCGTCGAACACGCCGGCCGTGCGCGAATCGAACTGGAAGTCCGTCGTCGGCTGCGGCTCGTTGAAGATCCGGTCGATCGGGCGACCGTCCAGGCCGTTCGAAACCTGGGGCGATGTCTCGGACTGGGGCGTGCTCACGGTACGGCCTCCTGCGATTTCCGGGCGATGGTGATCAAGAGGCGGAAGATCTGTCGCACCTCTACGTCGGGAATGCCGGCCTGGCGCGCGGCTTCGGCTGCGGTCTCCATCACGCGGGCCTCGCGCACGGGGTCGAGCAGCGGGAGACCGGCCACGCGCTTGGCGTCCCCGGCCTCCTCGGCGAGCCTGGCCCGGTGCACGACCAGGTCGATGATCTGCCGGTCGAGCTGTTCGATCTCTTCGCGGAGGCGCGCCAGTTCGCGCACCGCGTCCTGTGGCGTGGCGGGGATGCTCATGCGACGTGCCCCGGTTCGGTCGGCACGCCACGAGGGGCGCCGGCCGTGACGAGCGTCTTTCCTGATGCCGCGATGAACGGCGCGAGGCCGCGCATGAGCGCGTCGAACTCGGCGAGGCTCAGTGATTGGTCGGCGTCGGAGAGCGCCTCGGCCGGACGCGGATGTACCTCGATGATCAGGCCATCCGCACCGGCCGCGATCGCGGCGTTCGAGAGCGCGGCCATGATGTCGGTGCGTCCGGCGGCGTGCGACGGGTCGACCATGACGGGCAGGTGCGTCTCTATCTTGAGCACCGGGATCGCCGCCACGTCGAACGTGTTGCGCGTGGCCGTCTCGAACGTGCGGATGCCACGCTCACAGATGATGACGTCGGTGTTGCCCTGTGTCATGATGTGTTCGGCGGCCATCACGGTCTCGGCGATCGTCGCCGCGAAGCCTCGCTTGAGGAGGACCGGCTTGCGCAGGCGTCCAACCTCGGAGAGGAGCGCGTAGTTGTGCATGTTGCGCGCGCCGATCTGCAGCACGTCGGCGTACATCGCGACGGTGTCCACGAGGCGCGTGTCGATCACTTCCGTGACGACCGGAAGCCCCGTCTCGGCGCGTACGGTCGCCAGCATTTCGAGGGCGTCGACGCCCAGGCCGGAGAAGGTGTACGGCGACGTCCGGGGCTTGAACGCGCCCCCGCGGAGCAGGGAGGCCCCGGACGCCTTCACGCCGCGGGCCACCTCGATCAGCATGTCGTAGCCCTCGACCGAGCAGGGGCCGGCGATGACGGTGACCTTGTCCCCCCCGATCGTGATGTCCGTGTCCGGGAATCGCACCACGGTGGTGTGCGACGTATCGGAGCGTCCGGCGAGCGGGTAGGGGCGGGGCTTCTTCGGAGCGTTCACGGGACCTCTGGGCCGGTGTCTCAGGGAGCGACGCTACCCCCCGGGTTCCGACGCGTCAACCAGTCACCCGGCGCGCGATGCCGCGCTACGCGAGCGCGGCCTGCGCCGCAGCGAGTCGTGCGATCGGAACCCGGTATGGGGAGCACGAAACATAGTCGAGCCCCAGCTGGTGGCAGAAGGCAATCGAGCGCGGCTCGCCGCCATGCTCGCCGCAGATGCCCGTCTTGAGCCCGGGACGCGCCAGGCGCCCGTCCTCCACGGCCATGCGGATCAGCTTGCCCACCCCGTCGATGTCGAGCACCTGGAACGGGTCCTCCGGCAGCATCCCGCGCTCGACGTAGCCGGGCAGGAAGCGCCCGGCGTCGTCGCGACTCATGCCTAACGTCGTCTGCGTCAGGTCGTTCGTCCCGAAGGAGAAGAACTCGGCGCTGGCCGCGATCTCCCGCGCCGTGAGGGCGGCCCGCGGCAGCTCGATCATGGTGCCGATCTGGTACGAGATCTCGAATCCCATCGCGCGCGCGATCTGCGTGTGGCAGTCCTCCAGGATCGCCCGCTGGTGCTCGAACTCGCGCGCCGTGGCGACCAGCGGCACCATGATCTCCACGTGCACGTCGATCCCACGCCGCATTGCGCGCACGGCCGCCTCGAAGATCGCGCGCCCCTGCATCTCCGTGATCTCGGGGTAGGTGATGCCCAGCCGGCATCCCCGATGGCCGAGCATCGGGTTCGTCTCACGAAGCCCATCGACGATCCGCGTGAGCTCCTCGCGGGTCAACTTCAGCTGCCGTGCCAGCATCTTGCTCTCCTCGCCGCCGTGCGGGAGGAATTCGTGCAGCGGAGGATCGAGCAACCGGATGTTGACCGGGTAGCCGTGCATCGCCTCGAAGATGCCCTCGAAGTCGGTGCGCTGCATGGGTTGGAGCTTGGCGAGGGCCCGCCGACGCCCCCCTTCATCGTGCGAGACGATCATCTCCCGCATCGCGGTGATGCGGTCACCCTCGAAGAACATGTGCTCCGTGCGACAGAGGCCGATGCCCTCGGCCCCGAACGCACGGGCGACGCGCGCGTCCTTCGGCGTATCTGCGTTGGCGCGCACCTTGAGGCGGCGGCATTCATCGGCCCACGCGAGGACGCGGGAGAACGCCTTGTGCAGGGGCGCCTGGTCGGCCGGGAGCTGCCCGCCGATGACGCGCACCACTTCGCTCGGCACGGTGGGGAGGTCGCCGCAGAAGATGCGCCCCGTGGCACCGTCGAGGGTGATCCAGTCTCCCTCGTTCACCACGGTCGTGCCAACGCGGAACTCGCGCTTCTCCGTCGACACCTCCAACTCCTTGCACCCGACGATGGCGCACTTGCCCATGCCGCGCGCCACGACCGCGGCGTGGCTCGTCATCCCGCCGCGCGACGTGAGCACGGCACGCGCCGCGACGATGCCGTGGAAGTCCTCGGGAGTCGTCTCCTCGCGCACGAGGATCACGCTCTCGCCCCGCGCGGCGCGTTGCTCGGCCACATCGGGATCGAAGACGGCGAGTCCGGCG
>JACMLI010000235.1 GCA_014379705.1 Gemmatimonadaceae bacterium | reverse complement strand
CGCCACCACCACCACCCTGCGCGCACGGGTTGCCGCCGCCGCCTCCCCCGCCGAACCCTCCACCCTGGCCCGGCTGTACGGGGCGCAGGTCGCTGCACAGGTCCCATTGCACGCGGTTGAGTCCCGCCGCGTTGCCACCGTCCAACGTCCGGGCAAAGCCGCCGTTGCCGAGGTCGCGGATGGTGACCTTCACCTCACCCGACGCCGGCGCCTTGAGGTAATAGCTGATCGCGGTCCCCGCTGGCGCGTTCTCCCCCTGGAAGTTCTTCTGCCCCGTCACCGAACGACGCATGCGGATGTCCGGCTTCCACGCAATCGCGTTGCGCGGCTCGAAGAGCACGACATCCTGCTGCATCGCGGCCGGCGTGAGCTGCTGCAGCGGTGACACATCATCCATGATCCAGACACTCCGCCCGTGGGTCGACAGCACGAGGTCGTTGTCGCGCGGATGCACGATGACGTCGTCGACACGGACCACGGGGAGGTTCGTCATGAACTTCTTCCACGTCTTCCCCTCGTCGAGGGACGTGTAGAAGCCGAACTCCGTGGGCGCATAGAGCAGGTTGGGGTTGCGCGGGTCCTGCCGGATGGAATTGACGTTCCCGAACCCCGGCAGGTTGTTCACCAGCGACGTCCACGTGGCCCCGAAGTCGCGCGTGACGTACACGTACGGCTTGAGGTCGTCGTGGCGGTGTCCGTCGAGCGAGACGTACGCGGTCCCGAGGTCGAAGTACGACGGTTCGACCCGCGAGACGTAGTACTCCTTCGTGCCGCCCGGGATGTTCTTGCCGACTTCGGTGAACGTCTTCCCGCCATCGCGAGACACCTGGATGTTGCCGTCGTCCGACCCGGTCCAGATCACGTCCGCCGCAATGTGCGACTGGCCCACCGTGATGACCGTTCCATAGAAGGTGACGCCATCATTCTTGGCATTCACGCACGTGCCAACGCGCTGGCGATTGCATGACGGCAGGGAGCCCTTGATCCCCATGATCTCGCGCTCGTCGCGATTGATCGCCTTGGTGAGGTCGGGCGTCACGAACCAGGTGGCCCCACGATCGCGTGAGATGAAGAGGCTACTCGCCCCCATCATGATGGTGCTCGCGTCGTGCGGCGAGATGAGGAGCGGCGTGTTCCAGTTGAAGCGGAACACCGTGCCGGGTTCCGGCGTGGGGAAGACGTTCGGTCCGCCAGCGCCGCCGAAGTTGATGCCGCCATCGGGCCCGCGCTGCGGGGCGCGTGGCCGGATGTTGGTGGATGAGCCGTCACGCAGGTCGAGCCGGTTCACGTTGCCGTTCTGCGACTCGGTGTACATGATGTTCGGGTCGGTCGGGTCGACCTGGCTGTAGAAGCCGTCGCCACCCCCCACGCGGAACCAGTCCTGCGCGAGGATCGGACCGCTCCGTACCGAGCTCGGCCCGCACCACGAGCCGTTGTCCTGGAGGCCCGTGCACACGGTGTAGGGCCGCTTCATGTCGACCGACGCGTGATAGGGCTGACCAACTGCCCAATGCCGCACCGCTTCCCACGTCGTGCCGCCGTCCCACGAGATGTCGATCGAGCCGTCGTTGCCATAGATGACGTGCTCACTGTTCGCGGGGTCGATCCAGATCGCATGGTGGTCGACGTGGCCGTAGCCGGTGAGCTGCCGGAAGGTCCTGGCGCCGTCGGTCGATTTCGCCGCGTTCACGCCGCCCACGTACACGACGTCCTCGTTGTTGGGATCAACGCGGATCTGGGAGAAGTACATCGGGCGCTGGTTCTCGTTGCTGCGGAACTGCCACGAGCGCCCGCCGTCGGCGGAACGCCAAATGCCGCTCACGTTCTCGTCAGGCGGGAGGTTCTGCTGACCACCGCCACCCCCGCCACCGCCGCCGGGCCCACCTGCGGTGCGCGCGCCTGCCTGCACCGGCTCGCCGCTCGGTCCGACCTCGATCTGCGCGTAGACGACACTGGGATTGGACTTCGACCAGTCGAGCGCGATGCGTCCCATCTGGCCGCGCGGCAGTCCGTTGCCGGAGACACGGACCCAGGTCTGGCCGCCGTTCGTGCTCTTCCAGATGCCGTCCCCGGGGCCGCCCGACGCGAACCCCCACGAGGTGCGGCGCCGCGTGTAGGTCGCAGCCATGAGCGTGTTGGGGTCGCGCGGATGGATGATGAGCTCTGTGGCTCCGGTGTTCTCGTCGACGTAGAGCACCTTGTTCCACGTGGCGCCCCCGTCGGTCGTCTTGAAGATGCCGCGCTCCGGGTTGGGACCGAAGAGCCGCCCGTTCGCTGCGACCCACACCGTGTTGGGGTCGCGCGGGTGCACGATCACGCGCGCGATGGACTGCGTCTCCCGCAGGCCGCTCGGCGCGAACGTCCGGCCGCCGTCGGTGCTCTTGTACATCCCGTCGCCGAAGGACGAACTCTGCCGATTGTTAGGCTCTCCGGTGCCGACATAGATGATGTCGGGGTTCGACGGGGCGAGGCCGATGTCGCCGACGGAGTGCGTGGAGTACATATCGAAGATCGGCTCGAACGTCGTGCCCATGTTCGTCGTCTTCCACAGGCCACCGGTGGCGAAGCCGACGTAGAACGTCGACGGCCGGCTTTCCACGACGGCGAGGTCGTTGACGCGTCCCCCCTGCCCCGTTGGGCCGATGGATCGCCAGCGGAAGCCGCGAAGCAGGGGATCATCGGCGGCATTGAGCACCGCACCCGGCGCCCTGGCCGGCGCCGGGCCCTGGGCGGTGACCTCGTCGGGCACGGCCAACCCGAGCAATGCGAGAGCAGCGATCCTGCGGAACATGGTCACTCCTGTTTCAGTATGCATGCGATTCACTCACTTACGTACGAGGTCATGCGATCGCTAGTCCTCGACGATCATGGACGGCAGATGGCAGGAAATGCTTCGTGCGTTTCCTAATGTCTCCAATCGATCTGCACGCCCTCGGCGACGCGATCGGCAAGCGCCATGATCGTGAGGTAGGGATTGATCTCGAGCGAGTCGGGGAACAGCGACGAGTCGGCGACGCGGAGCCAGGGCACGTCGCGTACGCGGCCGCGGGAGTCCGTGACGCCGGCGCTGTCGGCACCCATCGCGCACCCGCCCATCAAGTGCGCCGCTGATACGGAGATACGACCCGGCAGGAAGTGCGCTTCGGTGATGAGGTCGTCGAGACGATACGCGCTTTGGCGATCGATGAGCGGTGGATCCGCCGAGGGGGCGTGCACGCGTCGCGCGCCCGCAGCGAAGAAGATGCGCGCTGACGTGCGAGTCGCCGCCACCATCGACTTCACGACGGCATTCGTGAACGTGTAATGAACCACCGCCTTGCCGCTGCGGTCCACCGTGATGCGATTCTCCGGTACGGCCTTGTCGCACGCCAGCACGTGGATCATCTGCAACCGACGATACGCATGCATGAGCGCGCTGTGCTCGGCGCCGAAGCCGGTCAGGTTCTTTGCCGTCGTGAACGGGAAGTACATGCACGTCTCGAGCACGAACCCTTCCTCTGTGGCCCGGTCGAGGTAGTAGCTCTTGGGGTGCCCGACGTCGTTCGTGATCTCGTGGTCGTGCTCCGCCACAAGGATGTGCGCCGGATGGCAGGTGAAGCCTGCGCCGAGTCCACTCAGGCCGGCCGTGACGGGCGAGCGGAGGAGCAACGCGCTGGTGCCGACCGAGCCCCCGCACGAGATGATCATCCGCGCCTTCACCTCGTATTCGCCCGGCGCCCACTCCGACGGCCGGCCCTTGCCGCCCGGCGTCTTCTCGTGCACGCGCACGAAGGCCGCGCGCTCCTCGAGTCGCAGCACTTCGGCACGGCTGACGACCTCCACGCCCTGGCGCTCCGCCTCCGGGAGTTGCACCCGGTGCGTGCCCATCTTTGCCGCGTTAGGGCAGCCGAGGTTGCAGAGGGACGAGCCCTTGCACCCGTCGAGGTTGAGGGGGAACTGCTCGGCGCGAAACCCGAGCCGATGGCACCCGTTGAAGAAGAGCTTGTTGTTCTCGTTGAGCAGGACGCGGGGCAGGTAGTGCACCTGGTTCTGCGCCATGTACTTCTCGGAGCGTCGTTGCAGGTCCGCGTGCTCGAGGCCGGGCACGCACCACGAGCGGATCACGTGCTCGGGGGCGACGAGTGAGGTGCCGGTGTACACCACGGTCGATCCACCATAGAGCCGCCCGAAAGCGAGCGTCATCGTACCGTCGGCGGTGAGAAACCCGCCGCCGTCTTCATAGAGGGACGGCGCCATCTCGTCCTCGCGACCCGTGAACTCGTGGTCGTCGAGTCGCGGGCCCTGCTCGAGGACCAGTATGCGCACGCCCTGCGCGACCATCGGCGCGAGCGCCTGTGCCACGGTACCCCCTCCCGCCCCGGACCCCACAATGACGATGTCGTACTCGCGCGTCGTCGTCATCCGGTCGTGGAATCGTCAGGCAGGCGCGGGACTTCGAGGGTGATAAGGGGCGTGCCGCGCGACTCCGGGGGGGCCAGGCGCCGCCGCGTCGCCCAGCCGTCAGGGTGCGCTCGATAGCCGATGGCCGCCTGCACCTCCGGCTGTGTGTAATAGCCGAGCATGACAAGCGTGCGCAGGCCCCAGAATCCGCGGCGGATCAGCAGGATCGGGGACTTTTCGAGGCGTCGCAGGACGAGCGTACGACGGCTGGCGTCAAGGCGCGAGAAGCGACCGACGACGCGCGCGATCGGCAAGTACTCGATGAGCCGGAGGAATGTGACGAGTTGGGCGCGCACGCGCTCCGGTCGCGCGGCGAGCGCACGTTCCACCGCGCTCTCCAACGTGGCCCATCCGTCCGTGTCGAGCGCGTGCGTCTCCGGCACCACCGTCGCGGCCACCGCCCGGAAGGTCGCGCGCACCGGTTCGAGCACCGTTACGGTCATCGCACTGCCTGTGCATGGGCCCCGCCAAGGCACCGGGTATCGGCGCCAGTGACCCTCGCGAGCGGCCAGAACCTACGCGTCCTCCTGTCAGGCGGCAACCGACTCGTCAGGTCCACCTATAAGATGCGGACGTTGCCGTATCGCCTCGGGTTCTTCCGGATGTCGGTCACCAGGTACTGCGGTTCCCTCACGAGTGAAGACGCCCGTCCTGATCACCTGCGTGGATAGCATGAGGGAACGCCAATAAACCAGCCCCGGGTTCGACCGTCCGCGGCCCTCACGACAAAGTCGGAGAACGTCACGGTCGCGGTGTCAGGAAAACCCCGTCGAGCGTCATGAGGGTGCCCGTGCCGAGTGGTGCGGAGATCAGCCCCGTCCTCCGACACCCCGAGATGTCTGAAAACGAGCGCCACGCTTCCACATCGACGACGGAGAGCGCTCCCCTCGAGCCGCCTTCCGTTCCAGTGTCCGAGGTGCTGGCGTCGCTGTCGCGGGCCCTCGACCTCACCGAAGGGCAGCCTCTCGGGCACTCCGTGCGCTCGTGCGTGATCGGCATGCGCCTTGGCCGGGAAGCCGGGCTCGACGACGACGCGATGGCGGAGTTGTACTACGCCCTGCTGCTCAAGGACGCCGGCTGCTCCAGCAATGCCGCGCGCATCGCGTCCCTCTTTGGTTCCGACGACCAGGCCGTCAAGCCGCGCATGAAGGTCGTGGACTGGGACGACCGCATGGCGCTGGCCGTGGAGACGTGGCGCAACAGCGGCATGCATCAATCGTTAGGCGCGCGCATGCGTCACTTCCTGGGGGTAGCCAGGCAGGAAGGCATGACGAAGGACATGATCGCCACGCGCTGCGAACGGGGAGCCGACATTGCCCGACGCCTGGGCTTTCCGGCGGGGACGGTCGAGGCCATCCGGTCCCTCGATGAGCACTGGAACGGGAAGGGCTACCCCGAGGGCAAGCGCGGCGATGCGATCCCGTTGATGTCGCGCATCCTGAACATCGCGCAGACCGTCGAGGTGTTCTGGGGCGCGGAGGGCCCGCAGGCCACCGAGGCCATGTTGCGCGAACGTCGCGGGCGATGGTTCGACCCCGAGCTGACCGACAGCGCACTCGCCGTGCTGCACGACAGCGCCCTCTGGGCCTCGGTCCAGAGCCCGGAGGTGGAATCGCACGTGGTGTCGATGGAGCCGCACACGACGCGTCTCGTCGACGCCCGCGGCCTCGACGACATCGCGCAGGCGTACGCCGACATCATCGACGCGAAGTCGCCGTTCACGTTCCGGCATTCCTCGCAGGTCGCGATGTATGCCACGGCGATCGGGGAGCAGCTGGGGTTCGACGAGCCGACCCTGGTGCGCACGCGTCGCGCCGGACTGTTGCACGACATCGGGAAGGTGGGCGTCTCGAATCGCATCCTCGACAAGAACGGCCCCCTGGACCTCGACGAACGCGCGGCCATCGAGCGGCACCCGCTGCACACGTGGGAGATCCTCAAGCGCGTCTCGGCGTTCCAGGACTTCGCGCGCCAGGCGTCGACGCATCACGAGAAGCTCGATGGGACGGGCTATCCGTGGAACCTGGGCGCTGACGAACTCGACGCGCCATCGCGGGCGCTGGTCGTGGCCGACATCTATGAAGCGCTCACGGCCACGCGACCCTACCGCGCGGGCATGCCCGTCGAGAAGGCGCTCGGCATCCTCGAGCGTGACAAGGGCACGCGGCTCGATGCGGCCGCTGTCGATGCACTCGCGCACATCGTGACGCGCGACGACTCGGACCGCGCGTTGTAGGGCGTCGCGCTGCCCTTGCCCTCCCTTCGGGCGAGTGGCAGGTTGGCCGCGCGGCATTGCTCCCTGGGCTCCTCCGACCGGTGCCTCGCCCTGCGGGTGAGTGCCACTGCCCCTGACGCCATGACGGACCGCGAACAACGCCTGCGCGACCTTGCGCGCCGGCGCCTGCGACTGGCTGCCACGCTCACCGCGGCCATGATCGTGATCTACTTCGGCTTCATCCTCCTCATCGCCTTCGACAAGCCGATGATGGGCCGCCTGGTGACCCGCGGGCTCTCGGTGGGGATCCTGGCCGGTGCGCTGGTGATCGTGGCGACGTGGATCCTCACGTACATCTACGTGCGCTGGACCAATACGCACTACGACCACGTCATCAAGGAGATGCAGCCATGACGTGGCTGCTGGCGGGCTCGTGGCAGGTGGCGGCGGCGGATTCCCTGCGCCCGGCGACGCGGATCGGGGAGCCGAATGGCGTGGCCATGTTCTTCTTCTTCGCCTTCATCGCCGTCACGCTCGGCATCACGTACTGGGCGGCGCGTCGCACGCGCACGACAGAGGACTTCTACGCTGCCAACCGCTCGATCACGGCCGGGCAGAACGGGTTCGCGCTCGCGGGGGACTACATGAGCGCAGCATCCTTCCTCGGCATCGCGGGTCTCGTGTCGACCACGGGCTTCGACGGGCTGAT
>JACMLI010000025.1 GCA_014379705.1 Gemmatimonadaceae bacterium | reverse complement strand
CCCGTCTCCACCCTGGCCAGCGGTTTCGAGCTGGGCCTCACCATGCATGAGATCTCGGCAGGGCGTCCGGGGCCGCGGGTGGGGATCTCGGCGCTGATCCACGGCGATGAGCTCGACGGGTGGCTGATCATTCGCGAACTGCTGAAGGCGCTCGAGCCCTCGCAGCTCACGGGATCGCTGCGGCTCTTGCCGGTGGCAAACCCGCTGGCGATGGAAGCCATCGCTCGCAACACGCCCACCGACACGCTGGACATGAACCGCCTCTTTCCCGGCGCGCGCGACGGGTGGATGAGCGAACAGATTGCCCACGTCATCACGACACGGTTCCTGGACGACATCGACGTGCTGATCGACATCCACGCGGGGGGGACGTTCCCGTGGGTGGACTACTGTTACGTCGGCAACGACCAGGCGCTCTCGCGCGCCTTCCTGCCGGCGCTGCTCTATCAGCCCGCGTCGTGGTATCCGGGGACCGGAGCCTCGCACGCCATCGGTCGGGGGATTCCGACGACGGTGATCGAGATCGGGGGTGGGTACCGCGAGCAGGCGTCGCACATCGCGAACGGCGTGCGCGGGTTGCTCAACATGCTGCGGCACGTTGGGGTACTCCCCGGGGAGGTGACGACGCGGCCCAACCAGCTCCTGCTGACCGAGATGAAAGTGATGCGGCCACAGCAGGGCGGCGTGTGCGTGCCGCGCGGGACGCTGATGCCAGGGGAATGGCTGCCGGCCGGCCACGTGCTGGCTGACATTGTCTCGCCGTACACGTTCGAGACGCTGGAGACGATGGTCGCGCCGTACGAACAGAACGTGGTCGTGCTGACGCGGAACTACGCGACGCGCATCCATCCCGGCGACTACGGGTTCATGATCGGCAACGGGGCGACGGCGACGTGGCTGGAGTGACGCCGCCTGACCTGCGGAAGCTCCGTGCCCGGGCTGACGAGACGACACTGGGTCCCGGATCGGGGCGCGCAGACGCACGCGTGTGCGGGGTTGAGAAGAGGGTGGTCGCTCCGGCGAAGGCCGGAGCCCCGCGTCGTTGGCTGCTCGTCCTGGCCGCATTGGGAGGCCTGATGTTCAGCCGCGAGGCGCGAGCACAGCGCGAGCCGCTTGCCACCGATTCCGTGGGCATCGACGTGCGAGTGCTGGGCGACTCAGTGCTCGTCAACGCGCGCTTCTGGTTTCCACGACCGGTGCGCGCACTTGACCTGACGTACCTCACGAACACGTGCGTGAGCGTGAGTGCCATCGCGGCCACGCGCAACGGGGTGCCGGTTGCGTTCTCCATGGACACCACGAGGCCCTGGGTCACACTGCACGACACGACCGATGCCGCCAACGAGGGCGATGCGCCGCTGCGCTACGATATCGCCTATCGCGTACATACGGGACACGCGACGCGAGTCGCGATTCCTGTGATCCAGCCTGCTCGCGCGCTCGATGCACGGAGTGCTGCCGTCACGCCCAAGGTGCGGCTTCAGGTGACGTCGACATCGGCGTCGATCGGCGTGCCGGAGTTCCCGCGCTTCCAGCAAGTCGGTGCGTCGCGATGGTCCGCATCGACCATCGCCGTCCCGGCCACCATTGTGGTCCGCGGTGAGGTGCGCCCCGAAGTCACGCCCTGCGATGACGCAATCCGCATTGAGGGGGAGAACGACGGGTTCACATGGCGCTTCGCCGCGTTTGTGGGCACGCTGGTGCTCTGGATCCCCCTCTACTTCGCCTGGGCAACGCGCCGCCGACGTGGCGATGACGACGCCGAGGAGACCGCATGAGTTCTGCGGCGTTCTTTGGCGCGGTGACGGCGTACATCGTGCTGGTCTGCGGCATCGGGCTCTACAGCTTCCGGCGCGCCAGTTCCTCGGAAGGCTTCCTCGTTGCTGGTCGCAGCCTCGGGCCGATCCTCGGCGGTGCCACGCTCATGGCCAACCAGGTGAGCGCTGGCGCGACGATCGGCATGGTCGGGTTCCACTACTTCTCGGGGATCAGCTACGCGTGGACGTGGCCGATGGTGTGGCTCGGGTGGCTCGTGGCGGCCACGCTGGTGGCTCCAAAGATCCGGAACATCAAGGGCCTGACCCTCCCCGACTACTTCGCCGCGCGCTATGACAGCCCGGCGGCGCGCGCTGTGGCGGCGGTCTTCATTCTGGCCGCCTACACCGTCATGCTCTCGGCGCAGTACCAGGCTGGTGGCCTGCTGTTCCAGCTCGTTGGCGGCATGCCATACACACAGGCGATCCTCCTCGTGGCCGGCATCACGACGATCTACACGGTGCTCGGCGGCATGTACGGCAACGCCTACGTCGGCCTGCTCAAGGCGGCGCTGCTGCTCGGCGGCTATGCGCTCGCCGTGCCGTACCTCTGGCAACACGTGGGAGGTATCTCGAGCCTGGGGAATGCGCTCCACGCGATCGACCCGCGACTCACCGGGAATTGGTTCGGTTGGCGACAGTTGTTCGCGATCTCGTTCGCCATTGGGCTCGGCATCGCCGCCGCGCCGTACGAGATCTCGGCGATCTACGCCATGCAGAGCCGACGCACGGCTCGACTCGCCATCGGGTGGTCGTTCGTGTTCCAGGGATTCATCGGCGTTGGGATCCTGTTCTTCGGCCTCGCGACGCGTGTTGCGGTACCGCACCTGCCCAATCCCGACCTGGGCACCCCGATGCTCGGGATGTACCTGCTCCCGGGGTGGTTGGGCATGCTTATCCTGCTGGCTGCCGTCGTGACGTTCACACGGACCGGTGGGGCGATCCTCCTCACCGCGGCGTCGGCCGTGTCACACGATCTCTACGGCAAGCTCCTTCGCCCCGACGCCGACGACCGGACGAAGGTCTTCGTGAGTCGCATGGCAGTTGTGGTGTTCAGCGCCATCCCGGTCGTCCTGGCGTTCCGGCAGTTCGACCTCGTGAACTTCGTCGTCATCTACGCCGCAAAACTCACGGTGTCGTTCCTGTTCGTCCCAGTGCTCCTCGGGCTGCACTGGCGCGGAGGCACCCGGGCCGGGGCGCTCGCGTCCATGGTCGGCGGGTTGAGCACTTGCCTGCTGGCGAGCGTGGTCGGCCGTCCCTATTTCTTCGGACTGGACCCGGCGGAGGCGGGCGTGCTCGTGAGCGCGGTCGCCTTCATTGGAGTCAGCGCGCTCACGCGCCCGGTGCCGGCGGAGCGCCTCCGCGTGTTCTTCCCCGAGGGGTGATTGCCTTCCCGGAGTTCGGGGGTCATGATGATTTGTCTGCCCGGAGGCACCGATGGAGACTTCGCACGCCGCACCAGCCATCGCTTCCCTCGCCGCGCGCAAGCCGCGAGACGACGAGATCGATGTCTACGGACTCACGCACGTGGGTCACGTGCGCCATGAGAACCAGGATCACTTCCTGATCTGCTCGCTCAAGAAGCACCTCGAGGTGCACCACACGAGCCTGCCGCCCGACGAGCTCAAGTCGGCGACCACCGATCGCCTCGCATTCCTGGCGATGGTCGCCGATGGGGTCGGCGGAGGTGTGGGAGGTGAGGAGGCGAGTCGCTTTGCGCTGAGCGCCGTGTCGCAGTACGTCACGCAGAGTACCCATTGCTATTACACGGCGGATCCGGGCGACGACGAAGCCTTCACGCAGCGCCTGCAGGATACCGCGCTGCAGGTGCATGAAGACCTGCTCAAGTCGTCGGACGGGGCGACGCGAGCGACCACGCTGAGCCTGTTCATGGGCGTGTGGCCGCGCATCTACCTCCTGCAGCTCGGCGACAGTCGTTACTACCTCTGGCGTGACCAGAGACTCACGCAGATTTCGCGCGACCAGACGCTGGCCCAGGACCTCATCGACTCGGGCGTACTGCGCCGCGGTGACAAGTACGGCCGGCTGGCGAACACGCTCTCGAGCGCGATCGGCGGCCCGACCTCGCGCCCCGAGGTGACCGCGGTGGAGAACTCGTGGGACAGCGTGCACCTGCTGTGCAGCGACGGGCTCACGAAGCACGTGAGTGACGACCGCATCGCCGATCACCTCCGGTCGATGTCCTCGTCACGCGAGACCTGCGAGTCGCTGCTCGCCGAGGCGTTAGGCGCGGGGGGAACGGACAACATCACGATCATCATCGGGCGCACGCTGCGGCATGGCGACTGACGGACCAACGCGCGGCCCCTCGCGACGCACGTTCGTCGCGACGGGGGTCGCCACGCTGGCTGGCGTCGCCGGGGCTCCGCTCCTCCGCGCGCAGGCGCCTGCCCATGACATCGTGGTGCGT
>JACMLI010000234.1 GCA_014379705.1 Gemmatimonadaceae bacterium | reverse complement strand
GCCGGCGGGCAGAGCCGCGGCCGCCCCAAGCGCGAAAACCCCCGTCTGCTGGATGAAATCACGTCGGCGCATGTAGGGGAGTTAAGCCTGCAAAAGACCGCGAGGTAACCCGCTCGCTCCATCCCCCGCTCGCTTTATCTCCCGCTCGCTTTATCTCCCGCTCGCCCTATCCCCCGCTCCCCCTATCCCCCGCTGGATTCACGGCTGTGCCAGCGCGTTCGCGGGAACGTAGCCACTTTGGCCGCTGGGCAGCTGGACCCGATAGAACCCGCCCTGCACCCCAACGATCTGCAGCTGGAGTGCCCGGTCGATCGTCTGCACGGTGTCGGCCCGGAGCCCGGGGGATCGGCGCAGCGGCGTTCGCCGCGCAGTGCTCATGGCAACCGTACCAAGTCGGGACGTGTCGGCGCCCAGCTTTGCGGCCGTCGCTGTCACGATGCGGACCCACGGCCAGGGATCGACCGGCCCCTCCCCCCGGCGGTACATGCCGAAGTGCAGGTGCGGACGCGTCGTGCGCGCGTTGCCGGTGTTCCCGACGAACCCCAGGGTGTCGCCCTCCTGCACGCGCACCCCCGCCGTCACGGCGTGTCGGTCGAGGTGCGCATAGTAGAGCGTCTGCCCGCGCGCCGGATCGGAGAGCCAGACGACGTTTCCGCCGAGGGCATTGGGCTCGATCGATCGCACGTATCCGTCGGTCGCGGCGAGCACCGGCGTGCCTCGCGGAGCAAAGATGTCGATGCCGTGGTGCCGCCGTCGCCCGCCGTCGCGGTCCACGCCGAACAAGCTCTGCACCGAACGATTAGTCCCGCCGTGCACCGGAAAGGCGAGGATCGCCGCCGTGCGCACCTCCACCAGGTAGCGGCCGTCCCGCAGGAGTTCGGGTTGCAGGCGGAGCACGTACGTCCCGCTGTCCCGCACCTCGTAGCGCATCGTGAGGAACGCGTCGGACGTGCTGTCCGGGCGCGTCGCGGTCTGTCGGTGATCGAAGCTGACGACGCTGTCCGCTTCTTCCCGGTACAGGTCCACGAAAAGCTTGAGAGGCAGCCCCTCGTGTCGGATGTCCACCTCCAGCCGCTGGCCCCCGACAAGCGAAAAGCGGAAAGCCACCGCGCGCGCCTCAGTGCGGCTGTAGAACCCCACCTCGCGGAACGGGACCGCGGGCGTGAGCGGCGCGCGGAGGGCGCTGTCGCTCGCGAGGAGCCAGTCGCGCCCGACCGCCGTGGAATCGAGTCCGGCGGCCTTGAGCCCCTCTGCGTACTGCTCGTACGGGGTCAGGACGCGAACCCGGTCGCGCAGCACTTCCGGCACGCTGCAGGCAGCGAGGGCGATGGCAGCGATCAGGGTCGAGCGGACGAGGCGCATCTGGAGTGGCAGGGGGGCTCCATCACCTACGCATCCCCCGTGCACGGGGTTCAGCCGATGACGTCGCGGTAGAGGCGGTACAGGTTGGTCCCCATGATCCGCTCGATGTCCGCGCTCTTGTACCCGCGCTTCTCCAGGGCGCTCCACACGACTTCCATGCGTCGCGGCCCATTCAGGGCTTCCAGGAAGAGGGGAAGCTCGCTTTCGACGACCTGCGAGCCCTCCTCACGCTTGAGTTCCGCGACGTACTCCGGGGTCAGCGTGATAACCCGATGGTCACGGTCGCTCCCGATGCAGACGTGCTCAATGCCTGCGACCTTCACCGCATGGTCGATGTGATTGACGTAGGCGTCGAGGTTGTCGGTCTTCTTCGTCGTGAGGAATGGCCGGATCTGGCAGATGCCCACCACGCCGCCCTTGTTCGCGAGCGCCTTGAGGTTCTCGTCGGTCGTGTTGCGGATGTTCTTGTGCACCGCCATGCACCCGGTGTGGGAGATGTGCACGGGTTTTGCGGACGCCGCGATGGCGCCGGCCATGGTCGGCATGTTCGCGTGTGACAGGTCGACCAGCATGCCGATGCGGTTCATCCGGTCGATCACCTTGCGTCCGAAGTCCGTCAGGGGCCCCTCGGCGCGGCAACCGGCACCGACCGCATTCCGATCGTTGTAGGTGAGCTGGCAGCTGCGAAGGCCGAGCGTGTAGAACAGGTCCACGCGATCGAGGTCGGTGCCGAATTGCACGGTGTTCTGGTAGAGGTAGAACACGGCCATGCGATTGGTGCGACGGGCCTCGTCGATGTGGGCGATCTTCGTCGCGCGCATGTACGCGCGCGGGTTGCTCGCGACGAGGCGATCGTACTCCGTGAGTCCGTCGATCGCCGCCTGCAGTCCTTCGGCGCCGGTGGGCTTGGGGTCGCAGAGGGTGACGGTGATGGAGCGGATGCCGCTGTCGAGCATCCCGCGCACGACGTCGGCAGAGTATTCGGGGCGGAGCTCGCCCATCGCGTCCATGATGAGGGGACGCATGGCGCGCTGTGCGGCGGGGCGGCCCTGGGCCTGGCCCTGACTCGTTAGGCCGATGGCGAGGCTGGAGAGGGCGGTGTTGGTGACGAAGTCGCGACGGCGCATGATGGCTGACCGGAAGGTGGAATCGGGGCTCGCCGAATCTGGCCCCGGGAGCGCCCGGGCTCCAGCCCCGAGGCCGCTTGCGGACGAGGGGGGCAGCCTCGACCTTTGGGCGGGATGCCCCCTGCTGATGGCATGGGGATTCGTTAGGCCTGGCCGGCCGGCAGGCGTATGCGCGTGCTTGTACTGGGAGTGGTGCTGGGTGTGGGCGCGTGTGCCGGTGAGCTGGCTGCCCAGGCGTCCTCGTCGCCGGCGCGCGCGCGTACGACGGTGCGCACGTCCGACCTGGATCGCTACCCGAGGGATACGGGGAGCGCGGCCCGCGCGCGACTCAGCCTGCGAAGTACCGCCAGCCGGGCCGCGCTCCGCATCAGGACGATCGAGATCTCTCCGGGCCAGCTGGAAATGACTGCGGGAGACGAGTGGCCACTCGACGAGCACCTTTCGCTCATCGCGCGCGATAGTGCCGGAAGGCTCATCACGGGCTGGGCGCCCACCTGGTCACTCGTCCCCGGCGGTGACGCTGGCGTTGCGAGCCTTCAGATGGAGCACCTGTTCGGCGCACTGCCAGGGTCCGTCACCCTGCAGGTGGAGGCGCGGGTGTTCAACGACAGCAGCGTTTGGGGCGTGGCGCGGCAGCCCGTCGTGGCGAGAGTCCGCGTCCTCGTCAGGCCTGCCGTGTATGCGCGACCGCGGCGCGCGCCGGTGACTCCGATGGAGGTCGCGGAGGCCTTCGTCGCTGCGATCATTGCGGAAGCGTGGACAGACGCCGCCGACTACGTGGACCTCACGGAGTTCCAGTCGTGGGTGGTGGAGCGGCTGGGCACTCGGAGGGTTCCCTCGGCCACCTTCCCGACGCTCGACCAATTCATCGCCAACATGGCGCGTGCGGGGGGTGATACCGTGCCGCGCACCGAGATCGAGCGACGCTATGAGGCGCTGCGACGCGCCAGGATGCCGGAGACCCTCGATGCGTCCCTGCGGAATGAGTTCGCCGGTATTTCCCCGGACGTGATGGGTGCCCTCCCGACCCGTGAAGCCGCGTCGCGGTGGCTGGAGGCTGGCGACCCGCGCGTAGTGATCCGGAAGGCCGCCGTGGAAATGGGGTGCGACGCAGCTCGCACCAGGACACTCGTTGGGGGAAACGTGGTTCGACTGAAGGTGATCAGCGCGGTCCCGGTCAACGAATCGACGGCATGGGCCATGGTTGCCATTGGGCCTTCGTTCCAGTGGCAGGTCGCGTCAGAACGGCCACCGGCATTGCTGCTCCTGCGCCGCGACACCGCCGGCCAATGGCGCGTGCAGGCCCGGGGCGTGCATGGCTGGCGCGGGTCCATTCAATACAACGCCAGCTGCGCTCATCCCCCACGTTGACACGTCAGCTCGATCTTTCGCCGTCCACGTGACAACGACACGTTGAAGAGATGAAACCGAAGTTCTTTCGCACGACGGCCCAG
>JACMLI010000233.1 GCA_014379705.1 Gemmatimonadaceae bacterium | reverse complement strand
CGCCGCAAGCCGATCCCGGAAGGCCCAGCCCTGGCGCGCCAGATGGGTCACGCGCGTGACATCCCTGTTCGAGAAGCGGAGCTCGGAGAGGAGTGGCGTCACATGGTCCGGCGGCATGCCACAGAGGATGGCGGCGAGGCGGATCATCGTGCGCCGCCGCGCGATGCCGGGGTCATCGCTCGAATCGGGGTGCGCCACGCCATCGGCGGCGCGGAGATGCCAGTCCGAGCGCGCGGCCAGCGACGGCAGCAGTTCCTTCATGGCGCCGCTCCGCTTCCAGAGCTCCAGCGACCGAGACGGAGACCGGACTTGCTCGAGCGTCTTCACCAGCTCCTGCTGAATGCGTTCCTTCGACAAGCGGTCGAGGGCACTCGAGCTCTCGACGATCGCCCGCCACGTGTCCGGTTCGATCGCGAAGTCGAAGCGCCCGGCAAAGCGCAGCGCCCGGAGGGCCCGCAACCGGTCCTCCACCATGCGCTGTCGCGGGTTGCCCACGGCACGCACGAGTCGGCGCGCGAGGTCGGCGCGGCCACCAAAGGGATCGTGCAGCTCGCGCCGGGACGGCGACCAGGCGATCGCGTTGATCGTGTAGTCACGTCGCGCCAGGTCTTCGTCGAGCGACGCACCGAACTCCACCTCGGCGTGGCGCCCATCGGTGCGCACGTCGTGACGGAAGGTGGTCACCTCGTGCTGCACGCCCTGGTCATCGAGCACACCAATGGTGCCGAACTTCTCGCCAAGGGGCACCGTGCGACGAAACAATCGCCGCACCTGCTCGGGGCGCGCCGCGGTCGCCAGGTCCCAGTCGAGGTGGGGCAAACCGAGGAGTGCATCGCGCACGGCGCCCCCCACGCACCACGTCTCGTGCCCGGCCTCCTCGAGGCGCCGCGCGATCGCCAGCACGGCCGTCGGGGGATGGAACTCCGGGGCCGGCGTGTCGGTGGCCGTGACGTCAGCCATCGAAGACGGCGTGAAGGGCGCCCCCCGAGAGGCCGGCGCCGAGCGCGAGCATCAAGTCGATGCGGGCCTGTTGCGGTCGTCGCGACCCGGTGAAGATCGCCCCCATCTTCGCGAGGTGTCGTCCCCCGCCTTCGTACCCGTAGGTCTGCCCCACGCGTCCGCGCGGCGCGCGCGACGCCACCACGACCGGCAGCCCTGCCGTCACGCAGCGACCGATAGCGGCCGCCATGAGTTGCGGCACGTTGCCACGACCGAGCGCCGCGATCACCAGCCCACGCGCCGCCTCACGCGACGCGTCCACGAGTCGACCGTCAGCACCGGAGAACGCGACGACGATGTCCACCGGTTCCGCCAGCCGGTCGGGCGACAGGATGTTCGTGCGCGGGCCCAGGAGGCGCCGAAATACCACCTCACCGTCGTCGACCACGCCCACCGGACCGAGCCCGGGGCTCTCGAACGCGTCGAGCATGTGGGTGTGCGCCTTGGTGACGTCGAGCGCCGAGAAGATGCGGCCGTTGAGCACGACGAGCGTGCCGTATCCGCGCGCATCTTCGCTCGCCGCGACGCGCACGGCGTCGGAGAGGTTCGCCGGCCCATCCCAGCTCAATTCACTGGCATTGCGCATCGCGCCGGTGAAGACGATCGGCTTGTCGGAGCCGATCGATCGCGTCGCGAGGTACGCCGACTCCTCGATCGTGTCCGTGCCATGCGTGACGACGACGCCGTCGATCGACGGATCGGCGACGAGATCCACCAACCGATTGCGCAGCGCCCACTCGCGCTCGACCGTCATGTGCGGCCCGGGAAAGCGCCCGAACTCCTCGACGCGGATGGTCGCGACCTCTTCGATGCCCTTCGCGGCCGCGAGGATCTCCTCTGCCGCGAGCGCCGGGACGGCACCGCCTGCCGCCGCGTCGAATCGCATGGAGATCGTACCGCCGGTGAACACCAGCGCAATCACCCGCACAACACGCTGCCGCCGTTGACGTTGAGGATCTCGCCCGTGACATGTCGCGACATCGGCGAGCAGAGGAAGACGATGGGTGCCGCGATGTCCTCTGGCGTGGCGATGCGCCCCACGGGAATCCCGCGCGTGATGCGTTCACGACCGCCTCCCGAAAACGGGATCGCGCACATCTCCGTATCGACCCATCCCGGCGCGACGCTGTTCACGGTGATCCCGCGCCACGCGACCTCCACGCACACGGACTTCACGAAGGCGATCATCGCGCCCTTGCTGGCGCCGTAGTCCGCATGCATCGACTCCCCGCGCTGCCCGGCCGTGCTGCTCACGAGGACGATGCGTCCACCGTCGCCCATGTGGCGGAGCGCCGCGCGTGTGCCATAGAACATGCCGTCCACGTTCTCGTGCATCGTGCGCAGCCACCGCTCGTCGGTCATGTCCTCGACGGGCACTTCCTCCACCGGCCAGATGCCGGCGTTCCCGATGAAGATGTCGATGCCCCCCCACGCCTGGGCAATGCCGTCGAGGCACGCGTCCATCTCCGAGCGCACCGAGATCTCGGCGGCCACGGCCATCGAGCGCACGCCCAACGTGCGCAGCTCGGCGGCCATCCCTTCCGCGACGTCGGCACGTGATCGGTAGTGCACGGCGACGTCGGCCCCACACTGCGCGAGCAGCCGCGAGGTGGCGCCACCGATGCCCCTGGACCCGCCGGTCACCACGGCGCGCTTCCCCCTCAAGTCGATCATGCGAGCGCTTCCTCCACCGCCTCGCAGATGACGTGCTCGAGGCAGAGATGCAGTTCCTGGGCGCGGTCGGTCCGGTCCGTGGGAATCACGATCGAGACGTCCGCGAGATGATGCAGCTGCCCCCCATCGCGCGCCGAGAAGGCCACGACCCGCGCACCCTTTGCGCGCGCGGCCTCGGCGGCCCGGATGACGTTAGGCGAGTTGCCACTGGTCGAGTGGATCACCAGCAGGTCGACCGGACGCACGAGGGCCTCGACCTGCCGGGCGAACACCTGCTCGAAGCCGAGGTCATTGCCGGCGGCCGTAAGGAGGGACGTGTCGGTGGTGAGGGCGATCGCGGGCAAGGCACGCCGGGTGCGCATGTAGCGCACGACGTATTCGGTGGCGACGTGCTGCGCGTCCGCCGCGGAGCCCCCGTTGCCACAGAAGAAGAGCGTCCCGCCGTTGGCGAGGGTGTCGCGCATGAGGACGGCCGCGCGCGAGACCACGACCGGAAGCTCCTCGGCGGAACGAGTGGCCGCGGCGGCAAGGTCGGCCAGGCGCTCGCGCAGCCGGGCCTCGAATTGCTGCTCGAACTCGGTCATGGACTCCTCAGCGGCCAACGGAGAACAGCTCCCGCAACCGATCCCAGATCGACTTGTGCTCGCGGAGGGGTGGGACGGCCTCGAGCATCTCGTCGTCGAGCACGTGCCGCGGATTCTCCTCCATCAGGATCTTGGCGTGACGTCCGCCGCCTACCTCCTCGAGCCACAGGCGCACCGTGGAAAGCGAGCGCGAGTCACCATGGTTGTCGCTCGCGAGGATGTCGGCGACGCCTTCGGTGAGCATCAGCCGCGAGAACTCGGCACGCGCCCCCGTGGAGAGCAGCAACAAGGCGTCGCCCTGCACGACCACGCCGATGTCACGCCAGATGTGGAGCTTGTCGATCGAGATGCCGGCATAGCGCTCCGGATGCGCGATCACGGGGATCACGCCGCTCGAGCGTAGCCGCGTGAGGTGCTCGGTCGAGTCCGGGGACAGGGGGATGCGCTGGAACTCCACGAGCACGGCCTTCGATCCACCGAGGCTGAGGCTCGGGAGGGTGAGGTCGGTCGCGGCGTCGAGCATGATCTCAAAGCCCGGGTGCAGCTTCATGCCCTTGGGCGCCGACGCCCGCAGGCGCTGCAGGAGGACGCCATTCTCGGCGATCGGGGCGTGCGCGGCCTCCGACGCATTCAGGTGCGGCGTGCACGCCAGCTGCGTGACTCCCTCGCTCCACAGGCGTTCCAGCACGCGCACCGAGTTCTCATGAGTCGGCGAGCCGTCATCGACGCCGGGGAGCAGGTGCGAGTGCAGGTCGATCACGAGGCAGGCGAGATGGAGGAGAGGGCGTGCAGGGCCTCGAGGCACCGGGCCTCGAAACGCGGGGGATCGTCGGCCATCAACTCCATCGCATGCGTCACGAGGGCGTCGATGGCCAGGAGGTCGAGCGCGGTCGTCCGGTCCGCCCCTTGATGGTCGAGCAGGCGACGCGTCGCGTCAACCGCCACGTGCACGAGGTGGTCGGCGGCGTCCGGATTGGACGCAGGAACGCTGGCGGCGATGGCCCCCGCCCGCACGCGAAGGCGCGGGGGGACCTGGCCGTTGAACCAGCCACCGTTCCCGTCCGTGGTCACGCGCCGACCAGTGTCCGCACGACCTTCTCGAGGATCGCCAACCCATCGCCCAGGCGGGCGGGATCGGGGATGCCGGCCTGTGCCATGTGCGGCTTGCCGCCTCCACGTCCCCCAGCGGCCGCCGCGAGTTCCTTCACCACGGCATCGGCCCTCGCCCCGCGGTCGCGGGCGTCGTCGGTCGAGACCACGAGCAGCGTGGCCTTGCCGTCGGCCAGGGTCGCGCCTAACGCGGCGACCCCGGTGCCCATCTGCTCGCGCAGCGCGTCACCGAGCGCCTGCAGGGTGCGCACGTCGTCGACGGCGATGGACTGGGCGATGAGCCTGATACCCTCGACCACCGTGGCCCCCGCGATCCACCCGCGGACCTGGTCTCCCCCGCCCCGCAACGCCTCCTCAAGCTTCTTTTCGAGCGCGCGCTTCTCCTCGACGAGCCCCTGCACCTTCTTGACGACCATCGCGGGATTCGCCTTCACCAGCTCACCGACCCGCTCGAGGGTGCGCTCGTGCTCGCGCATGATCTCGAAGGCGCCACGCCCCGTGACCGCCTCGATGCGACGGACGCCCGCGGCGACACCGGTCTCGCTCAGGATCTTGAAGAGCGAGATTTGCCCCGTGTTGCGCACGTGGGTCCCGCCGCAGAGCTCCACGGAGAGTCCCGGGATCGACACGACGCGCACGACATCGCCGTACTTCTCGCCAAAGAGCGCCATCGCGCCGGACGCCACCGCTTCCTGGTACGGCTTCTCGTCGGTACGCACGTCGACTGCGGCCCAGATGCCGCGATTCACCTGATCCTCGATGCCAGCCAGGATGTCGGGCTTGATGGGGCCATGGTGCGTGAAGTCGAAGCGCAGACGATCGGGAGCGACGAGCGAGCCCGCCTGGTGCACGTGATCACCCAGTGCGGCGCGCAAGGCCGCGTGCAGCAGGTGCGTGGCCGTGTGGTTCCGCTCCGTGTCACGCCGGCGATCCGTGGGCACGCGCGCGAGGGCGGGGCCGAAGGCGACCGTGCCCGTGAGCTTGCCGATCGCCGCCGTGCGTCCGTCGAACTTGCGAACGTCCTCCACGTCGACCCGCCACTTCTCCCCGACGATTTCGCCGTGATCCGAGACCTGGCCTCCCGACTCCGCGTAGAAGGGCGTCTCGCGCAGCATGACCGCCACGCGCCCATCCTCGAGCGTACGCACCGCGGTGACCTGGCTCTCGATCTCGACGGCTCCGTATCCCACAAACGCGGGCGTGCTGTGCTCTTCCATCTGGCGCCTGCCATCTGCCGTGTCCCACTCCCAGGCGCGCGCCGCGTCCGCGTCGACCCCGAGCTTGCGCGACTTGCGGTCGGCCTGCGACATGGTGCGCTGGGCGCCTAACGCGACCTCGAAGCCCGCGATGTCCACCGTGTACCCGCGCTCGCGCGCCATCAGCTCCGTGAGGTCGATCGGGAAGCCGAAGGTGTCGTAGAGCTTGAACGCGTCCTCGCCGGACACCGTGCCACGGATCGCGGTCGAGCCATGCGTCGTGTGCGCCGGCGCCAGTTCCTCGAAACGCCGCATCCCACCTTCGATCGTGGCGAGGAAACGTTCCTCCTCCGCCCGCGTGGTCTCGAGCAGGTGCGACTGCCGCTGGCGCAGCTCGGGAAACACGTCGGCCATCATCTCGATGACCGCTTGCACCACATGCACGAGCGTGGGCTCGCGGCGGCCGAGCAGGTAGGCGTGACGCACCGCGCGGCGCAGGATGCGCCGCAGGACATACCCGCGTCCCTCGTTCGACGGGAACACGCCATCGGCGAGCAGGAACGCCACCGCGCGCGCGTGGTCTCCCAGCACGCGGTACGACGCCGAGTGCTCATCGAGCACCCAGCGACCGTTCGCGTCCTTCGGAGCGTAGGGACGCCCCACGACGCGTTCGATGGCCTCGAGCAGCGGCGCGAAGCAGTCGGTGTGGTAGTTGTTCGTGACGCCCTGCAGTACGGCGGCGATGCGCTCGAGCCCAGCGCCCGTGTCCACCGACGGCTTCGGCAACGGCACGAGCGTGCCATCCGCCTGTCGGTCGAACTGCATGAACACGAGGTTCCAGATCTCGAGAAAGCGTCCCGCCTCGCCTCCCTCGACGAACGCCTCGGTTGAGAACTCCTCACGATCGAGATCCGTCCACTCTCCGGTGGCTCCCGCCGGGAACGCCCAGTCCTTCGCCAGCTTCGCGAGGTCGACGTAGATCTCCGAGCACGGCCCGCACGGGCCGGTGTCGGCCATCTGCCAGAAGTTGTCCTTCTCGTCGAGCCCGTAGATCCGAGAGTCCGGAATGCCGGTCACCTCACGCCACAGGGCGCGGGCCTCGTCGTCCTCGCGGAAGACCGAAACGCGCACGTGCTGCGGATCGATGCCGAGGTTCCCTTCGGACTGAGGACCGGTCACCCACTCCCACGCAAAGCGGATCGCGTCGCGCTTGAAGTAGTCGCCGAAGGAGAAGTTGCCGAGCATCTCGAAGAAGGTGTGGTGCCTGGCCGTGTGGCCCACCTGCTCGAGGTCGTTGTGCTTTCCCCCCGCGCGCACACACTTCTGCGACGTCGTCGCTCGCCGCCCGGTGGCCGGGTTGTCGAGGCCGAGGAAGACCTTCTTGAACTGCACCATGCCGGCGTTGGTGAACAACAGCGTGGGGTCTTCACCGGGCACGAGCGAGGAGCTCGGCAACACGGCATGCTGTTGCCGCCGGAAGTAATCGAGGAATCGGGAACGGATTTCGGAAGCGCGCATAAGGCCGGAATATACTGGCCAGGGGTGGTGATTTGGCGGCCGAGGCGAGCGGCGTGCACGGGACACCCTTGGCAATGGGCGATGGCGATGGGGAATTGGAACGGAGATCGGCAGTGGGCTGAATCCAGCCAACCATTGCCGACTGCCCATTGCCGATTGCCTGTCGTGCGCCTTCCCTATCGCCCTTCAAACACTGATCCTTCTGGGCGCTTATGTCGCATGCCTCCACCCCTCTCGTTGCCGCTTCGGTTCCGCCCCGGGTAGCGGCCTCGGTCCGAGCTGACACCGCCGCTATCCGCGCGTGGATGATCGCGAGCGCGCTCGTGGTCGTACTGACCCTGGTCATCGGCGGGGCCACGCGACTCACGGAAAGCGGGCTATCGATCACCGAGTGGAAGCCTGTGTCGGGGGTGCTGCCGCCGCTCTCGGCCGCTGACTGGGAGGCCGCATATCAGGCCTACCTGAAGATTCCCGAGGCCCAGACGGTGCACCTCGGGATCACGCTGCCACAGTTCCAGTCGCTCTTCTGGTGGGAGTGGGCGCATCGGCTCGTCGCGCGGATCGCCGGACTGGTGATCGCCCTCCCCTTCGTGGTGCTGCTGGTCGCGGGGCGGATCCCGCGCCACCTTCGGGTCCGCCTCGCGGCGCTGCCGTTGCTCACGGCCGCGCAGGGCGTGCTGGGCTGGTACATGGTCACCAGCGGCCTCACTGGGCGCACCGACGTCAGCCAGTATCGGCTGGTCGCGCACCTCGGCCTCGCGCTGGCGATCTACGTGATCGCGGCGTGGACGGCGCTCACGCTGCCCGTTAGGCAGGGACCGATCGCCCGGAGTGCCTTCGCGATTGCGCTGCTTGCCTTCGTCACGATCCTGAGCGGCGGCTTCGTGGCCGGGCTCGACGCGGGGCACGTGTACAACACGTTCCCGCTGATGGGATCAGGCTTCGTGCCACCCGGCTACGGGCAACTGACCCCGGCGTGGCGCAACCTGTTCGAGAATGCGGCGGCGGTGCAGTTCAACCACCGCGTCCTCGCCATGACGACAGTGCTGGTTGTGGCCGTGCTGGCGTTCCGCGAATTCCGCCGGCACGCCCGCCTTCCGGCGCCCTGGCTCGCCATCGTGGGAGCGGTGCTCGTGCAGGTTGTCCTCGGCGTGGCCACGCTGCTCCTGCGCGTGCCATTGGGCATTGCCGCGCTCCATCAGCTCGGCGCGGTGGTCCTGCTGACGGCGGCGTTGTGGGCCGCATCGCGCACTGCCTCGACGTCCCGGACAGGCGAGCGCTTCTCCTGAGCGCACGACAACGACACGGGGCACGGGCCTTCGCCGGTGCGACGCTTGCCTAGTCGTCGGCGGCGACGCCCCGCACGACCTCACTCACGACTTTTTTCACCACGCCGCCGTCATATCCCCTGCGCGCGAGGAAGGCGTAGAGCCGGCGCTTTGCCGTGGGCGCGTCGAGCCCGCCGAGTGAGCGCATGCGCTTTTGCGCGAGGGCAAGCGCAGCGTCGTGTTCGTCGAGGCCTCCAGCCTCCTCGACCACCTCACCGATTGCCGATCGCACCAACTCCGGGGCCACGCCGCGCCGAGCGAGTTCCTGCTGCACGCGACGTTTCGACATGCGGCCGGACGCGACCTTGGACTGCGCCACCGCCTTCGCATACGCCGCGTCGTCGAGCAGGCGCAGTTCCACCATGCGGGCGGTGGCATCTTTCGCCTCGGGTTCGGTCGCCCCGCGACGACGCAGCGCCAACGTGAGCTCGCGCACCGAACGCGCCTTGATCGAGAGCAGGCTCACCCCCTGATCGAATACTTGCAGGCGATGCGTCGCCACCGTGAGGTCGGCGGCCTCCAGCTCCGACAGCAGGCGCCCCACCGAGAGCTTGAAGTCCCCGATCATTTCGGCGCTCACCCTGCCGTCGACCTCCCCGACCGAGAGCAGGAAACGCGCACCGCTCGTGTCGAGTGCTCGCAGGCCAGTCACCGCTCCCGCCGCAAAGGTCAGGCGCTCCAGCACCTGCCTCTTTCGCGGACGAGGGGCGTGTCCGCGACCGCCAGTGTCAGTCATCGAAGTCGGTTTGGCGAGAGGAGGAAAAGGGAGAGGCCGGAGAGAGGCCCTTTGAGCAACGTGGGGTACCGGGCCCCAACATCCTCAGAGAACAACCCCCCGGCCTCGAACCATGCCGGATTCCCTTTCGTAATCGCCTACTCCTCGGTGACCTCCAGGTCGACGGGCTGCTCGTCACGCTTCAGCCCGAGGACCACTTTCACCTTCTCCTCCACCTCGGCCATCATCGCCGGGTTGTCCTTCAGGAACATCTTCGCATTTTCGCGGCCCTGGCCGATACGCTGGCCATTGTAGCTGTACCAAGCCCCGGATTTGTCGATGATTCCCGATTCCGAGCCGATATCGACGAGCAGCGAGCTGTGCGAGATCCCCTCAGCGTACATGATGTCGAACTCCGCCTGCTTGAAGGGCGGCGCGACCTTGTTCTTTACGACCTTGACGCGAACCTGTGATCCCGTGACCTCTTCCTTGTCCTTCACGGGGCCGATGCGGCGGATGTCGAGACGGAGCGATGCATAGAACTTGAGGGCCTTGCCACCGGTCGTCGTCTCGGGGCTGCCGAACATCACCCCGATCTTTTCGCGCAACTGATTGATGAAGATCACCGACGTCCGCGACCGTGCGATCGCGCCCGTCAACTTGCGAAGGGCCTGGCTCATGAGGCGGGCCTGCAGCCCCACATGCGAGTCACCCATGTCACCCTCGATTTCCGCCTTGGGCACCAGCGCGGCAACCGAGTCGATCACGATGACATCCACTGCCCCCGAACGTACCAGGATTTCGCAGATTTCCAACGCCTGCTCGCCGGTGTCCGGCTGGGACACGAGCAGGTTCTCCACGTCCACCCCGAGCTTCTTCGCGTACTCGACATCGAGCGCGTGCTCGGCGTCGATGAAGGCGGCAACCCCTCCCGCCTTCTGTGCATTCGCGACGACGTGAAGACAGAGCGTCGTCTTGCCGCTGGACTCGGGACCGTAGATCTCGGTGACGCGTCCACGTGGTACCCCGCCGATCCCGATGGCCGCATCCAGGTTGATGGCACCCGTCGGTATTGCTTCGATGCGGACACGCGCGGCGTTGTTGCCCATGCGCATGATCGCACCCTTGCCGCAGTTCTTCTCGATCTGCGAGATGGCCAGACCCAGTGCCTTCTTGCGGTCATCTTGCATTGCGGAAACCGCCATGCGTCACCTGAGGTGTGGTGTGGTCTGAGCGCCACCGCGAGAAGAATCTACGCCGTGGCAGGAGCGAAAACGAACCCCGAACAAACTACGAAGATCCCGCCTTGCTCTCAAGCACAAAGTTCAACGAATTTCGAGCGAAAAGGCGTTTTCCACATGCCGTACACGTACCCGGTCACCGGTGACCAGCACGGCGACCACGTCGAAGCGGTAGCCCTCCCCGGTGCGCCCATGGCGGTCGATCCACGTGAAGGCCGAGCGGGTTAACTCCAAGCGCTTCTTCCAGTTGACCGCGCCGACCGGCCCCCCGAACGCCTCCCCGCGCCGCGCCTTCACCTCCACAAACGCCACCGTCCCGCCGAACTCGACGACGAGATCAATGTCCCGACGCCCGGATCGGTACCGTCGCTGGATCACCCGCCAGCCCCGCCGGAGGAGCCAGCGCTCAGCGATGCGCTCGCCATCGATGCCCAGTTGCTGTGTCGCGGTGGTCACGCTGGAGAGCATACGACGGGCGGCGCCGGGCACCGCAATCATCGTGTCCCGGGTTGTAGCGAATTACCGCATTGGGCGTTGGAGACGGGCGTACGAGGCGTGTGGGGCGTATGTGAAAGGCAGGGCGCGGAGACTAATCATCTACAGCGAGCGGCGATCCAGCCGCGCGCCCCCCTCACACACGCCTCACACGTCCCATACGCCCCACACGCCCGTCAGTCGACGTCCCGCCCCGCAATCCGATCCAGGTCATCCAGCCCCACCAGGATCTCCCGCGGCTTCGATCCGTTCGCCGGACCCAGGACGCCCGCGCTGTGCAGTTGGTCGATGATGCGGGCCGCGCGGCCGTAGCCGACTCCAAGCCGGCGTTGCAGCAATGACGTCGACCCCAGCTGGTGCTGGATGCACGTCTCCGCCGCCTTCCGGAAGAGCATGTCGCGCTTCTCGTCGGCGGCGTCCCTCTCGTCGTCGAGGGTGTCCTCATGGTCGAGGGCTTCGCGCGCCTTCACCTCGGCGATGATGTCGGCCACGGCGAGTTCGGGATCCGGGAGGCCCTTCGCAGCCAGCGCGGCCTGCTTCATCTCCTTGCGCGCGGTGAACCACTGCATGAGTCGCTCGGTGTCGTCACCCGGGATGTACGCGCCCTGCAGCCGCTGCGGCTCCGACTTGCCCGGCGGAATGAAGAGCATGTCGCCGTTGCCCAGGAGCGACTCCGCCCCCATGCCGTCGATGATCGTGCGGCTGTCGATCTGTGACGCCACGCGAAACGCGATGCGGCTCGGGAAGTTGGCCTTGATCAACCCCGTGATCACGTTCACGCTCGGCCGCTGCGTGGCGAGGATGATGTGGATGCCGATGGCGCGCGCCTTCTGCGCGAGCATCGCGAGAGGCGTCTCCACTTCCGCCTGCACCGTCATCATCAGGTCCGCGAGCTCGTCAATCACGAGCACGACGTACGGGATGATGCCGTCCGTGTACGCCTTTCGCTCGAAGGCGACGTCGGCACTCCGTGGATGCATCAACGACGCGCCGTCCTCGAGGCGCTTGTTGAACTCCTGGATGTTGCGCGCGCCGTTGGCGGCGAGGAGCTCATAGCGCCGCTGCATCTCGTGCACGGCCCACTTGAGCACGTACGCTGCGTCGCGGTTGTCCGTGATCACCTTGTGCAGCAGGTGCGGCAGCGCGTTGTACACCGACAGTTCGACCATCTTCGGGTCGACCATCAGGAACTTGAGCGTCTCCGGCGTGTGCCGGTACACGAGGCTCGTCACGATGGTGTTCACGCACACCGACTTTCCCGACCCCGTCGCACCGGCGATGAGCAGGTGCGGCATCTTCGCGAGGTCCGCGACGACGACGTGCCCTTCGAGGTCCTTGCCGAGCGCTATGGGCAGCGCCATGCGCGCACTCTTGAAGAGCGGCGACTCGACCAGTTCGCGGAACGCCACGATCTGAGGCGTCGGATTGGGCACCTCCACGCCGACCGCGCCGCGCCCGGGGATCGGCGCCACCACGCGAATGCTCGGGGAGCGCATGGCCAGCGCGAGGTCGTTGGCGAGGTTCGCGAACTGACGCACCTTCACGCCGGGTGCCGGGGCGATCTCGAACTGCGTGACCACGGGCCCCGTCGTGCGCCCGACGAGGTCGCCGTCGACCTTGAACGTGCGCAGGGCGTCCATGAGCTTCTGCCCCATCGCGTCGAGTTCGCGCTTGCCGAGGTCATGCTCCTCGGCGGGAATGGGCGCGAGGAGTTCGGTCGAGGGAATCAGGTCCTCGAGCGCGTTCGCGTCGGGGACCAGGAGCACAGGGAACGCGTCGGCTTCGTCCGGCGGGGGGGGAATCGGGGCCGCGGGCTTCGCCTTCTTCTTTCGCTGGATCGCGAGGTCGTCCTCGGGTTCAGCTGCGGCGACCGGCACGACTCTCCTGGGTGAGTCGACGAAGCCGTCGACCGCGGGCATCTCCTCGGGCGCCGGCGCGAGGATCGACGCGAGCGTGGGCTTCACGGCCCGGACGCGTGCCTCGCCGGAGCCGATGACCAGGCGGACGGGATTCCAGCGCAGCGTCCACGCCATGAGCGCGGAGCCGAGCAGCGCGAGGACGATCCAGGCCCCCGCCGTGCCGAATGCACTCCGCGTGTAGGTCCCGACGAGGCCTCCCCAGAGTCCCGCCCACGAACCCGGATCGCGCGCGTTGTCGCTTCCCAGCCCGACGGCGATCGGCACGAGCACCACGGCCCCGGCGACAAAGAGCAGCCAGCGGCGTTCCGTCCCGGTGGGATGGTCGCGCATGAGGCGCAACCCGTGCACGAGGGGAAGGATCGCCACCAGCCAGGCGGCGGGCGCACCGACGAGCGTGAAGAGCGTCCACTTGAGGCATCCACCGACCGGCCCGAACACGCCGGACGCGTCGGTACAGCTCGCGTAGGGGTCCAGTCGCTGGAACGCGAGCGCTCCGGCGAGGAAGATCGCCAGCAGGATGAGTGCAATCCCGGCGATCTCGCGCCGCACGCCGGCGTTCATGCGCGCTCAGCGCCCCCGATCGGTGCCCAGGCGCGTGACCTGCCGGTCCGCGTAGACCGGCACCACGGGGTGCGAGTCCACCGCCGCACACACCGCGAGGTCCTCCTCGAATCCCGCCTCGACCAGGGACCGTCCGTGCGTGGCGGCGAGGAACATCTTTGGAAGGTCGGCACCGTACTTCTTCTCGAGCGTCAGCGCGGCGCGGGCCGCGTCGTTGACCGTGGCGTGGGCCAGGCGGCGTCCGAGCGAGCGCACGAATCGACCGGCGCACACGGCGTCCTCCAGCGAAAACTGCTTGTCCGAGCCGGCGCACAGGAACGTGAGGTCGATCTTCTCGCGCGCGGCCGCGCGCAGCATGGCGGCGACCGCCGAGAAGTTCACGAAGGATCCGACGAGCACCTCGCGGGCTCCCTGCACGGCGAGCAGGGCATTCGTCCCGTTGCTGGTCGTGAACAGGATGGTCTTTCCTTCCACCACCTCGCGCGTGAACTCGCGCGGCGAGTTCCCGAGGTCAAACCCGGGAATGCGCATCGACTTGCGCTCGCCCGCCAGGATCAGCTCACTGCGCTCGAAGCCCTTCGAGCGGGTGATGACTTCGTCCGAGCTCTCCACGGGAATGATGGCCCGTGCCCCGTGCGACAGGGCGGTCGCGATGGTCGTCGAGGCCCGCAGGACATCGAGGACCACCACCACGCGACCATGCCACTCCGCCGGCGGGAGCACCGCCGGTCCGAACATCACGTCAACCCGCACAGTTAAGACGGCTCCTTCAACAGGCCAGGAAGTTCTCGCTCGAGAAACTTGGTGTCGAAGACCCCGGCGCGGAACTCCGGATGTTCCATGACGCGCGCCAGGAAGCCCGCCGTCGTCGTGACCCCCTCGATGATGAAGCTCTCCAGCGCCATGTGCATCCGCCGGAGGGCCTCCTCACGGTCGCGCCCCTGGACGATGAGCTTCGCCAGCAGCGAGTCGTAGTACGGCGGGACGGTGTACCCGGCGTACACGTGCGTGTCGAGCCTAACGCCGGGCCCGCCCGGTGGGTGGAACACGTCGATGCGGCCCGGCGAGGGCTGGAACCCGCGCCACGGGTCCTCCGCGTTGATGCGGCACTCGATCACGTGCCCGCGCAATTCGGGCGTGGTGAGCACGGACATGCGCTCCCCGGCGGCCACGCGGATCTGCTCCTTCACCAGGTCGATGCCCGTGATCTGTTCCGTCACGGGATGCTCCACCTGGATGCGGGTGTTCATCTCCATGAAATAGAAATTCCCGTCGGCGTTGAGAAGCATCTCGATCGTGCCGGCGCCGACGTAGTCAATCGCCTTCGCGCCGCGCACCGCTGCGTCGCCCATGGCCTGGCGCAGCTCTGGTGTAAGCGCCGGACTGGGCGCTTCCTCGATGAGCTTCTGATGCCTGCGCTGAACCGAACAGTCGCGCTCGCCCAGGTGAATGACGGTGCCGAAGCTGTCG
>JACMLI010000232.1 GCA_014379705.1 Gemmatimonadaceae bacterium | reverse complement strand
CCCGCCGACGCAGCGCTCGCGCGCGAAATCTCCAGCGAGATCGTGGGCGGCGCGATCGACGCGACGGGAAAGCTGTCGCTCCTTGCGTCGGCAGCGCTCATCGGTCGATCGCGTGTGCTCGTGACGAACGATTCGGCTCCGCTGCACCTCGCGTCGGCGATGAACACGCCCACCGTCGCGATCTTTGGACCGACGGTCACTACGTTCGGCTTCGGTCCGCTCGCCGAAGCCAGCGCCGTTGCGCAGGTCGCAGGACTGTCGTGTCGCCCGTGCTCGTCGCACGGGCCGATGACGTGCCCGCTCACGCACTTCCGCTGCATGCTCGATCTCGCGCCAGCGCAGGTGCACGCGTCGGTCATGTCGCTGCTGGACCGGGCCCCCTGATGGAACCCGTCTCGCACGGCGTGCTCGGCCTCGCGCTCGCCGTCGCCGTCGGGTTCATCCTCGGGCTCCTGGGTGGAGGCGGATCGATCCTCGCGCTCCCGATCTTCCTCTACGTCTTCAAGGTCCCCACAAAGTCAGCGGTCGCGATGAGCCTTGCGGTTGTGGGCATGAGTGCCGCCGTGGGTTTCCTGTCCCATTGGCGACAGGGGAATGTGAACCTTCGCGTGGCCCTGCCGTTCGGGCTGCTCGCCATGGTCGGCGCTTTTGGAACGGCGAAGGTGGCGCACGGGGTCCCCGCCAACGTCCAGCTGACGCTCTTCGTGGCGTTTGCCCTCGCGGCCGCCGTTTTCATGCTGCGCGACTCGCTGCGTCCCGCGCTGCGCGAGACCGCCCCGACGGGACCACCGCCGAGATTCTCCGTCGTGCTGGGTATGCAGGCGGTTGCTGTTGGCGTCCTCACGGCCCTGATCGGCGCAGGCGGGGGATTCGTGATCGTGCCTGCGCTCGTCCTCCTCGCAAAGGTGCCGGTACGCAGCGCGGTCGGCAGTTCCCTGCTCATCATCGCCATGAACGGGCTGTCGGGATTTGTCGGATACATCGGCGTGGTACCCATCGATTGGGCGCTGGTCGGCGAGTTCACGGGTCTCGCGGCGGTCGGCGCGATCGCGGGAACGATGGTGGCACCACGGGTGCCGACGCGACGCATCAAGCAAGGCTTTGCCGTCACGATCATCCTCCTCGGCGCGCTCGTGGTCGCCCGCCGGGTGGGACTGCTGGGATAGGCTAGATTTGGTGGGGCGCTGCACACCGGCCTCGACCCTGCCCCTTCGCTCCCCGTTCCATGCCGCAGAAGAAAGGCACGAAATTCATCATCGGCGTCGACCTCGGCGGGACCAACATCGTGGTTGGCTCGCTGAGTGAGGATGGCGGCACTGAATACGCCATGCGCTCGGAGCCCACGCGCGCGAACGAGGGCGCGGATGCGGTCGTGGACCGCATGGTGAGCATGATCGACACGGTGATTGCGGAGACCATTTCGGCTGGCCAGACGCGGGACAACTGTCTTGGCGTTGGCGTCGGGGCGCCAGGTCCCCTGGACCGGGAGCGTGGGATCGTGATTACGACGCCCAACCTTGGCTGGACGAACTTTCCGCTCCGCCAGGTGATCGCGGATCGCGTGGGGCTGCAGGCCACGCTCGACAACGACGCGAACTGCGCGACGCTCGGTGAGTGGTGGCTTGGCGCGGCGCGTGGTGGGCGCAACGTGGTGGGGATGACGATCGGCACCGGCATCGGCGGCGGCCTGATTCTCGAGGGTCGGCTGTACCACGGAGCGTCGGACGTGGCAGGGGAAATCGGCCACATGACCATCGACGTGACGGGACGCCGGTGCGGGTGCGGCAACTATGGATGTCTCGAGGCCTACGCATCGGGTCCCAGCATCGCCGAACGTGCGCGCGAAGCGCTCGGCGGCGACCAGCCTTCGATGCTCTATGAGATGGTCGGCAGCGATCTCACGAGGCTCACGGCTGCGATCGTGTACGACGCGGCCAAGCGCGGCGACGCCGTGGCCCTCGAGGTGGTGCTGGAGACCGCCCGTTTCCTCGGCACTGGGCTGGCGAACATCCTCAACGTGTACAATCCGGACGTGGTGGTCATTGCGGGCGGCGTGACGCAGGCCGGGGATCCGTTGTTCATCCCGCTTCGCCGCGAAGTGCGCCGTCGCGCATTTCGTCCGGCGGTGGACGCGTGCCGCATCGTGCCGGGGTCATTGCCCGGTACCGCCGGCGTCGTGGGGGCGGTGGCGACGTTCAAGCAGCAGGTTCTGGGGACGGTCTGATGGTCGGGTGGTCGGGGAGTCGGGTGGACTGGTGGAACTGCGACGCGGGCTCCGAGGTCAGCGGTGAAGGAGTACCACCGGACTTCGTCGCAGGACACGCGTTCCTTGGGCCGGCTCACCGCATGAGCGCTGAGCGACAACCCGACCACCCGACCACCCGCCCACCCGACCGCGCGAAGCGCCTCGGCGTGATCGGCTCCTTCGTGTGGGACGTGATCCACGGCCGAGATCCGCGGAACGCCCCGGTCGAGGAGTGGGGGGGCGTGACGTATTCGCTCTCGGCGCTCGACGCGGCGCTGACTAACGATTGGCAGGTTGTGCCGCTCGTGAAGGTCGGCGCGGACCTTGCACCGCGTGCACGGGAGTTCCTCCGTGGGATGCGTCGCGCAGCGCCCGACGCGGAGCCGATCGTGGTGCCGCAGCAGAACAACCGCGTGGAGATCCGGTACGTGAGCGACGAGCGCCGGTCGGAAGTGCTTTCCGGCGGTGTGCCGCCGTGGCACTGGCTCGGACTCAAGCCACTGTTGCGTGACCTCGACGCCCTCTACATCAACTTGCTGAGCGGTTTCGAACTCGACCTCGAGGTGGCGCAACTGATTCGCCAGCACTTTCGCGGTCCGATCTACTGCGACCTGCACTCGCTCCTGCTGGCGATCCAGCCCGGCGGCCTGCGCACGCCGCGCCCGCTGGAGAATCCCGAGGGGTGGCTGCGGTGCTTCGATCTCATTCAGGTGAACGAGGATGAGATGTCGCTCATTGCGCCGGATCCGCTGGCGCTCGCGGCGACGGCGATGAACTGCGGTGTGGCCTCGCTCGTCGTGACATTGGGCGCGCGCGGCGTCGTGTACGTCAACGCGCCAGGCTTCAACGCGATCGATGACCTGAAACGGCGCGGTGATGCCGCCTTCATGTCGGGCCCCGTACAGACGGCGTTGGTGCCGGCTGTACTCGCGCGTGTCAAGGGGGCCGAGCAAGATCCGACGGGATGCGGCGA
This sequence comes from Gemmatimonadaceae bacterium, assembly GCA_014379705.1. Classification (GTDB taxonomy): domain Bacteria; phylum Gemmatimonadota; class Gemmatimonadetes; order Gemmatimonadales; family Gemmatimonadaceae; genus RBC101. Next base: position 8,004 of record JACMLI010000232.1, on the reverse strand, counting down.
CGTGTTCGGCGCTACACTCTTTTCGCGGCTGGTTTGTGGTGATACGTTTTCCATCGCGTTACACTCCGCCGTGAAGGCCGCGGCGCGCAACGTTGAGTTTCGCGGCGCATCCGGCCTGGCGCATCATCTTCGCGGCGAATTGATCCCCTCGTGACCTCCGTCATCACCGTCCCTCCCTCGCTCGACGACCAGACGTTCGAACACGTGCTCGAGCAGCTCGCGCCACTTCCGGTCGACCAGAAGATCCTGGTGGATGCGCGGCACACGCGCTGGTCGTCGCCCTACGGTCTGACGGCGCTGCTCACGCTCGGGCAGACGCGATCGGAGCGCATGTCGTTCACGGGCCCGGAAACGGAAGAGACGGCGAGCTACTGGCAGCGGGCCGGATTCTATGAGCACGCGGAGAAGGTGTTCGAGATGCACGGGCACGTGCCGCGCCCGCGCGCGGCGGCGAGCGAGTCCAACGTGCTGCTGGAGATCACGGCGGTGGCGCGCAGCGACGATGTGCACGATGTCGTCGAGAAGATCCAGGCGAAGGCGCAGGCGATCCTCGTCAACGAGTTGAACCTCGACCCGATGGCGACGATGCGCTTTGCCATGACGCTTTCCGAAGTTTGTCAGAACATCGTCGAGCACGCGGGCACCACCGGGTGGGTCGCGGTGCAGACGTATCGCTACCGCCAGCGGCTCGGGCGACGCGTGGTGGTGATCGCCGTGTGCGACGCCGGCATCGGCTTCCGCAAGTCGCTGGAGAGTTCGCAGGGCCGCAAGCTGAGCGACCGGTGGGACGACGCCATGGCGCTCGAGGACGCGCTCATCCGCGGCGTGAGCCGGTTTCGTGACCCGGGACGCGGCCAGGGACTGGCCGGTGTGCGACGGTACGTGGGCAAGTGGGAAGGCAAGCTGGCGATCCGCAGCGGCACCGCGCGCATCGCCATCGTGCCGGCATGGGAAGATGACGTACCCCTGCGCGAAGGGCTGCCGGCATTTCCGGGCGCCCAGGTGCAGATCACGATTCCGGAACGGGTGGTCCAGCGGTGACGTACCACATCGCCATCGATGTCAGTTCCGTGCTGCGACGCACGGTCTGTGACTTGTATTCCAACCTCGTGACGCGTCCCACCGGCGCCACGGTCCGCAAGGCGATCGAGGAAGCGCTCGCCGAGCAGCCGGAGCCGAACGTCACGGTGATCGACTTTTCGCACGTCACGCTGCTCGACTTCAGCTGTGCCGATGAGATCGTCGGCAAGCTCCTCGACGCGTACCAGCGCGCGGGAGGCACGCCGCGCACGTATTTCCTCATCCGTGGCGTCCACGATGCGCACCTCGAGGCCATCGAGGCCGTGCTCGAGCGCTACGACCTCGCGGTGATCGTGCAGGACGACAACGGCGCCGTCAAGCTCGTCGGCACGCTCGACGACGGCGCGCGCCGTGTGTGGCACCTGGTGCGGCAGCGGGGACGCGTGGTCGCGAGCGACGTGCAGGAGGAGTTCGGCGATCCCGTGGAAGACTGTTCGCGCGTGCTCGACGAGCTCTTCGCGCGTCGACTGGTCGTGCGGCGGGACGACGGCGGCGTCGCCCTGCCCCACGCGTCGTGAACCTTCGCGCCAACCCGCCGCTGCACGTCGTGGGCTTCATTGCGACGCGGCGCGGTGATGCTGAACGCGGCCCGCAGGCGCGCTTGTCTGTGGAAGAGGCGCGCACTCGCCTCCTGAATGACCAGGAACTCGCCTGGATCCAGGGGCCGCGTCGCACCGAACTCGCGACCATCATCATCGACGACACCGTGCCACGCGGCGGGGTCGTGCTGCGTGACATTTCGGGGGCCGGGGTCTCCGAAGTCATCCGTATCCAGAAGCCCGACTACGACACGATCGACGATCGCACGAAAGTGTGAGCGTGTGAGCGTGTGAGCGTGTGAGCGTGGGGGCGTGGGGGCGTGGGAGCGTGGAGGCGCGGGAGCGGCTGATTCCGTCGCTCCTGCGAAGGCAGGAGCCCAGCGTCGTCGCCGTCCTTGCGGGTCTCCGGGAAAGCGGGCAGTTATCGTGATGTTCCGCTGACCCCGACTGCCGATGCCGACGCCTCCCGTGCCCCTGCAACTCGCCACCCTCGCCGTCCATGGCCCGGAGAAGCGAACGTCCGTCGGTGCTCCGGTGGTCTTTCCCTTGGTCCAATCCGTCAACTACCTGCAGCAGGTGGGCACGGAGGCGGGGCTCCTGTACCCGCGCTACGGCAACGCGCCTAACGCCGAGCGGGTGCAGGCGACGATGGCGGCGCTCGAGGGAACGGAGGCGGCGCTGCTGCTCTCATCGGGACAAGGCGCCACTGCGTGTGCCCTGCTCGCCCTGCTGCGCCCCGGCGACCACCTGCTCTCCTCGGAGTGGATCTACGGCGGCACGCGACAGCTCTTCCTCGAGCAGTTCCCGGCGATGGGCATCGAGGTCACGTTGGTCGATCCCACGGAGTCGCGTGTGTGGCGGCAGCAGTTGCGGCGGGAGACGCGCGCGATCTTCGTCGAGTCGCCCGTGAACCCCACCACGCGCGTCCTCGACCTCCGGCAGTTGCGCGTGCTGGCGTCGGAAAACGGCTTCGCGCTCGTCGTCGACTCGACCTTCGCGAGTCCCGTGAACTTCCGCCCCGTGGAGCACGGCGCCGACGTCGTCATCCACTCCGCGACCAAGTTCCTCAACGGGCACCACGACGTACTCGCTGGCGTCGTCGCGGGGAGCGCGGCGTACATCGAGGAGGTCCGGCAGAAAATGATATTGTGGGGCCAGGCCCCTGATCCGTTTGCCGCATGGCTGCTCGAGCGTGGCATCAAGACCCTCGACGTGCGCGTGCGGCGGCACAACGAGAATGCGCTGCGCCTCGCGCGCTGGTGCGAGTCACATCCCGCGGTCGAGCGCGTGCTCTATCCGGGCCTCGAGAGCCATCCCGACCACGAGGTCGCGCGCAACACCCTCAATGGATTTGGCGGCATGATGGCCCTGGTGCTGCGCGGTGGGGGCGAGGCGGCCGAGCGTTTCGTGTCGCAGCTCACCGTCATCGCGCACGCCCCATCGCTCGGCGGCGTCGATTCGCTGGCCAGCGAGCCCCGCTTTTCGTCGCATGCACGCCTGAGCCCGGAGGAACGCGCCGCTGCGGGGATTCCCGACGGCTTCGTGCGGATCAGCGTGGGCATCGAGGACGTGGCGGACCTGATTTCGGATGTGCAGGGCGCGCTGCGCTAGCGCGCGCGCCCGTCGGGTGGTCGGATGGTCGGGTGGAATGAACTCGGAAGGCCTCGAACGAGCGGGGGAGACGAGCAGAAGAACCCCCGACGAATTGGTTACTTTCTCCTCGGTCAAAGTGTCCGAGTAGAGTAAAGAACCACCGACTGCCCGACTACCCGACCACTCGACCACCCGACCCCATTGATCCGCTTCGCCAACGTCGTCAAGGAATACCAGCGCACCGGCGTCGCCCTCAACGACGTCAGTTTCTTCATCAACAAGGGAGAGTTCGTCTTCCTCACCGGCCCCAGTGGTGCAGGGAAGAGTTCAATCCTCAAGCTGATCTACATGCAGGAACTGCCAACGCGAGGTGACGTGTGGGTCAGCGGCACCAAGGCGCGCGGGGTGAAGCGGAAAGAGATCGCGATGCTGCGCCGCAAGCTCGGCGTGGTATTCCAGGATTTCCGCCTGCTGGAGGATCGGACCGTCGAGGCGAACATCGCGTTCGCCCTCGAGGTGATCGACGTCCCGCAGGACAAGATCCGTTCAAAGGTGGCGCGCCTCCTCGGCCAGGTGGGCCTGAGTTCCAAGGCGACGAACTTTCCCAGTGAGCTGAGCGGTGGCGAGCAGCAGCGCGTGGCGATTGCCCGGGCGCTGGCGAACGACCCGTTCGTGCTCGTGGCCGACGAACCCACCGGCAACCTCGACGAGCGGGCGACGCGTGGCGTCTTTCAGCTCCTCCGCGACATCAATGCCGCCGGCACCGCCGTCGTCATGGCAACGCACAACCTCGAACTCGTGAAGCGTGCGGAGTTCCGCGTGCTCGAGATCAATCGCGGCCAGGTCGTCTTCGACTCGGCCGACGAGAAGAAACGCAAGCCGGAGCTCACGCCATGAGGCTCGCCGCCCGCGAAGCGATGGTCGGGTTCCAGCGCGCTCCCATGCTGAGCGTGCTTTCGATCACCACGATCGCCTTTTCGTTGTTTGCCTTCGGGCTCTTCTCCCTGGTGGCGCTCAACCTGCGCACGGCGCTCCAGCAGGTGGAGTCGCGCGTGGAGATTCGCGCCTTCATCGGCAATGAGGCCGCCGTCGAGGACGTGGCCGAGGCCATGAAGGTCGTCGGCACCTATCCGGAAGTATCGCGCGTCGAGTACATCTCCGCCGAGCAGGCGCTCGAGCGGGCGCGCACCGAACTGGCGGAGTTCCGCGACGTCTTCGAGGCGGGCGTCCTCCCGGCATCGATCGACGTGCGGCTTGCCGAGGGCCATCGCGACCCCACCACGGTGGAGGCCGTGGCAGCGCGCATCCAGGCGCTGGACGTTGTCGAGGACGCGCGCTTCGGCGCGGAGTGGGTACAGAAGCTCTACAAGATCCGCAACCTGGCGACCGCGGCCGGCGTCATCCTCGGGCTCGCGTTTGCCACGGTGGCCGTGATCATCATCGGCGCCACGATCCGCATGGCGGTGATGGCACGCGCCCGGGAGATCTCGATCATGCGCCTTGTGGGCGCGACCGACGGCTTCATCCGGCGTCCGTTCCTCATGGAAGGCTTCGTGAAGGGCGTCCTTGGCGGTATCCTCGCGCTGGTCCTCACCTGGATTGCCTCGATCGTGATCAGCCGGTACTTCATCCAGACGGAGTTCTTCGACGCGAAGATCGCGCTGCTCGGCGTGTTAGGCGGCGCGGTGATGGGCGTCGTTGGCAGTGCCGTGTCGGTCGGGCGGCAGATCCGCAAGGTCACGTGACGCTGCGGGTTCGCCTCCTCGTGGTGCTGCTCGGCCTGGCGTGGCCCGTTGCCGCCCACGCCCAGTCGACGGAGCAGCGCCTCCGCCAGCAGCAGAACGAACTCGAAGCCATCCGGAAGGAACGCTCCGACCTGCAGAAGCGCCTCGAGGAGTTGCAGGGGCGCGCGCATGACCTGAGCGAGGAAGCGACGAACCTGCGCCGCCAGGCCGACGCCACGGCGCGACTCGTCAGGCAGCTCGACGTACAGCTGGTCGAGATCCACAAGGACGTCGAGACCGCGGAGATGGCGGTGCAGAAGGCGCAACAGGAGGTGGTGCGCAAGCGCTCCGCCCTGCAGACGCGCCTCGTGGACATCTACAAGCGCGGGCCGATGTACACGACCGAAGCATTCCTCTCGGCGCGCACCTTCGCCGAGCTGGTGGGGCGCTACAAATACCTCCACGAAATCGCCCTGCACGATCGTTCCGTCGTGAAGCAGGTCACGAGCCTGCATGACAAGATCGACGAACAGCGCACGCTCCTCGTGCGCCTGCAGACGGAGATCGAGCGCAACCGGCTGGAGAAGGCAGAGGAGGAGTCGCGGCTGCGGTCGATGCAGGGCCAACGCCAGCGGTCGCTCGCCGATGTGCAGCAATCGGAGACGCAGGTGCGCGAGCGACTGCAGCGCATCCAGCGCGATGAACAACGCCTTGGCCAGCTCCTCGCATCGATGGAGGAGGCACGCCGGCGCAGCGAAGCCGCGAGACCGGGGACGAGCGCCCCGTCGGGGAGTTCCCTCAAGACGGGAGACTTCGGCAAGCTCGATTGGCCCGTCGAGGGCGACATCCTGTACAACTTCGGCCGCGTGATCAACCCCAACAACACGTCGATCCGCTGGAACGGCATGGGCATCGGCGCACCATCGGGCACGGGCGTGAAGAGCGTGTCGACAGGTGAAGTGACGTACGTCGCACCGATCGGCACGTATGGCCTGACGATCATTGTGCAGCACGGCGGCGGCGACTATTCCGTGTACGGCTCGCTGAGTCGCGCCGACGTGAAGGTCGGGCAACAGGTGATCAAGGGCCAGGTGATCGGCGCCGTAGGCCGCGCGGATCCGGAGATGGCGCCGCATCTTCATTTTGAGATGCGTCCCAAGGGGAGAGCGACGGATCCGCTGGGATGGTTGCGGCGACAGTAGGTGAATGGTGAATGGTGAATGAGAGTGAATGGTGAATGATCAGGTATGGTACTGGGGGCGCTAGTTTACGTTCACGTGCCACGATTCACCATTCACGATTCACCATTCACTGTGTTGCTGGGCGCCCACACCTCCACCAATGGCGGCGTCTCGTCCTCCCTGCCCCGCGCTGCCGCGATCGGCGCGACGGCGATGCAGATCTTCACGAAGACACCTAACCAGTGGCGCGAGCCTGCGATCGGGGCGGAGGAGCGCCAGGCTTTCGTCGAAGGCGTGAGGGGCTCGAAGCTCGTCGCGACCAACGCGCACGACTCCTACCTCATCAACCTCGCGTCCCCCGACCCCGTCCTCTGGACGCGATCCCTGATCTCGTTCACCAGCGAGTTGCGGCGCTGCGAGGCCCTGCAGCTCAACGCGCTCGTGTCGCATCCGGGGAACTTCATGGATGACCGGGCGAGTGGCATCGCGCGCAACGCGGCGGCGATCACGCTCGCCCTCGAGGCCGTGCCCGGGGACACGCGGCTGTTAATGGAAATGACCGCGGGGAGCGGGACGTCGATCGGGTCGACCTTCGAAGAGATGGCCCTGCTCATCGGCGCGCTCCCTGCCGCGCTGCAGCCTCGCGTCGGCGTGTGCGTCGATACCGCCCACCTCTTTGCGGCGGGCTACGACCTGGCGAACGCCTACGACGACGTCTGGCTGCGCTTCGGCGACGTGCTGGGGTTCGAACGCCTCGGGATGCTGCACCTGAACGACTCAAAGGTCCCGCTGGGCTCCCACCGCGACCGGCACGAGTTGATCGGGGAGGGAGCGATCGGCGCCGGCGCGTTCCGGCGCATAATGACCGATCCGCGGCTGGCCGGCCTCCCGAAGGTCATCGAAACGCCCAAGGGGGACGATCCAGACGCGAGCGATCGCCGGATGTTGGCCCTCCTGAGGCGATTCGCCCGGGGCTGAGGCGGCACTCCCCGATGGCAACCGCGGGCCCCCGGCTCGTTTTTTGGTGCCCGGGCCCGGCTCTTGCTTTATGATCCCCCGATGAATATGAACCCTCGGTTAACCTTTTTTGCATTAAGGCGCAGCTCGCCAGGAGGCCGGAACAGTCATGTGGATCGAGTTCGATAACGAGCGTATCCCCGTGCTGCGACTGCTCCTCGTTCCCATTGTCTTCTTTGCGGCCGGGGACGTGGTGTTGACGCTCCTGCAAACGGCCGGGGTCTCGGTCCCGGAAATGGCATTCCTGAGCCTCGACCTCGGGATCGAGGGGGGCGTTCCCACTTTCTATTCCTCGGCACAGCTGATGCTCGCGGCGGGCCTGCTGGGCGTGATCTGGGCGAGGAAGGCCGCCAAGGGCGATCGCCAGCGATGGGGATGGATGCTGCTGACCCTGGGCTTCGTATTCCTCTCCCTCGACGAGCTGGCGTCGTTGCACGAGGAGTGGGGCTCGCTCGCGCGCGGAACGGTCCGCCGTGAAGGATTCTTCCGGTTCCGGTGGATTGCGGTGGCCCTGGCGCTGTTGCCCCTCGTGACCGTCGTCTTTCTTCCCCTCCTCCGGAGCCTGCCGGCTCGCTTCCGGCGCGACTTCATCGTGGCGGGCGCGATCTTCATTGGGAGCGCCGTCCTGCTCGAGGGCCTCGGCGGCATGGTGCTGACGCGCGGCGGGGCGGACACCGTGGGGTACAACCTCCTCAATGTCGTGGAGAACGGCGGTGAGATGGTTGGCATTGCGCTGTTTGTCACGGCGCTCCTCCGCTACATCGCGGCCGTGGTCCCCCATCCGCACGGTCGGCGCGACGTGGCGGCGACGGCGTGAGCCACCCGTCGATCGTCGCGCTGCAGCTTCGCTCCGGCGCGCTCGCACGGTGG
>JACMLI010000231.1 GCA_014379705.1 Gemmatimonadaceae bacterium | reverse complement strand
GCACGATGCGAGCGCGCGTGGCGCCGAGTGCCCCGCGCACGGCCAGCTCCTCGCCGCGCAGCATCACGCCCGCCAGCTGAAGGTTCGCCACGTTCGCGCACGTCAGGAGCAGCAACATCAGCACGCCGCCAAGCAGGAGCAGCACCACCGGTTGCGCGTCGCCGACCACGGCCTGCGCGAGTGGTCGCACATGGGCGAGATATCCCGCGGGATCGAGCGCCGAGCCGGGGTGCGGGCCCGGATACTCGCGACCGACGGCCCTGATGGTTGCCGTGATGTCGCCATGCGCCTGGTCGATCGACACCCCGTCCCCGAGGCGGCCGACCATCGTGTATCGATTCTGGAAGGGATCGATGGCCGCAGGATCCACGCGGACCGGTTCCCACGCCGCGATGTCACGGGAGGGAAACGCCATCGTGGGCGGCATGACGCCGATGATCGTGAAGGGCTCTCCTTCCAGCATCGCCACCGCCCCGACGACGCCAGGGTCGGCATTGTACGTGCTCCGCCAGAGGCGATCCGAGATGAGGAGCACGCGCGCACCATCAGGCATGTCTTCGGCGGCCGTAAAGGGCCGGCCCAGCCGTGGACGCAATTGCAGGACGTCGAACAGGCTCGCGCTCACCTGGGCGACCGAGAGTCGACGCGTCTCCTCGCTCCGGACGAGGTTCGCGTCGCGCACGTCGTACGCCGCGACAGCGCTCAGGGAGCGCACGTCGGAGCGCACGCGCCGATACACGAGGCCCGAGACGTTCAACTCCGGAAAGCCAGCCGCCGGGATCTCCTGCGTAATCCGCACGAGCCGGTCGGCATTGGGGAAGGGCAGCGGGCGAAGCAGCAGCGCGTCCACGACCGCGAAAACCGCAAGCGCCGCACCGATGCCGAGCCCCAGCGTCAGCACGATCACGGCCGTGTGCAGGGGCCGCAGCCGGAGGCGCCGGAGGGCGAACCAGAGGTCGTACGTCACTTGCGCGCCGACGCCCGTCGGCCAGCCACCACGCCGCTCTGTCCCTCATACATGAACGTCCCGGTGACCGAATCGCCGCGGAAGGCGAGCTCGTATCGAATCTTCACCGCCGGCGAGGAGCCTTCGAGGACGAGCGTGTTGCCTTTCTGTGCCCCTGGCTTGACCGGCGATTCGTGCTCGCCGACGATCACGGCCGCCGTGAGTGAGTCGCGCGGGTAGGCGATCGTCAGGCTTCCGGGGATGACGCCCCCGCCGAAAGTGATCGCGAGCTCATAGGTCCCGGCCTTGATGACCGGAGACTGCGCCGCGTGCGTCGCGGCAGGGGAGGCCTGCGCGTGAAGGGCGGGGGTCGCGCAGAGGAAGGTGGCAAGGACGCAGGCAGCGCGCAGCATTCTCTCGTCTCCAGCTTGGGTACGCGGCTATCGCCGAGTTGGCGAGCCACGGATAAACGTGGAGCGCCCAGCGCGCGGGCTCGACGGGAATGCAGCGAAAGCGATTCCCGGCGCAGCCAAGGCGCAGGGAGCGAAGCCACCGGCATCCCCTGACGGGCGCTGCGCTACACCGCACCCGCCTTGCGTTCGGCGTGCGCAGCGTGAACTGTCACAGCGCCCGGCCTGAACGCCGAATACCACCCCGGAGAATGCGCCCATGGAACGAAAGACCGCCCACGATTTCGACCAGGACCTGCTCATCCTGTTCGACGCCTACGTCCACGGTGCCCTCGACCGTCGCGGCTTTCTCGAGCAGGCTTCCAGGTACGCCGTCGGAGGCGTGACCGCGGCGATGCTGCTCGACCAGTTGAGTCCGAAGTTCGCCGAGGCCCAAATGGTCCGGACCGACGATGAGCGGATCGCGGCCGAGCATATCGAGTACGACTCGCCGAATGGCTCCGGCAAGATGCGGGGCTACCTCGTGCGTCCCGAACGGGCCACCGGCAAGCTGCCGGGCGTCCTCGTGATCCACGAGAATCGCGGGCTCAATCCCCACATCGAGGATATCGCACGGCGCTTCGCCCTCGAGAATTTTGTCGCGTTCGCCCCCGACGCGCTCTTTCCCCTGGGCGGATATCCCGGTACCGAGGACAAGGCACGCGAACTGTTTCCCAAACTCGACCAGGCAAAGACGCGCGAGGACTTTGTCGCCGGCTCCGCCTTCCTCAAGGCGCGGCCAGAATGCACCGGCAAGTTTGGGGCGGTGGGCTTCTGCTACGGGGGTGGCATGGTGAACTACCTCGCCACGCGCCTGGGCAGCGATATCGCCGGCGTCGTGCCGTTCTACGGCTCCTCGCCGAACGTGGACGACGTGCCGAAGATCAAGTGTCCCGTGATGGTGCAGTCGGCCGAGGTGGATGAACGCATCAACGCGAGCTGGCCGGCGTTCGAACAAGCGCTCAAGGCAGCGAACGTTTCATACGAGCGCTTCCTCTACCCTGGCACGCAACACGGCTTCCACAACGACACGACGCCACGGTACGACGCGGATGCCGCGGGGCTCGCGTGGGAGAGGACGCTCGCGTTCTTCG
>JACMLI010000230.1 GCA_014379705.1 Gemmatimonadaceae bacterium | reverse complement strand
CGTTCCCGGGTTGTCACCACCCTGCGGTGCTGCAGACGCTCCATTGCTCACGAAAACCCCCGGTCGATGACACCCTCCTATCACCCATCTGGCGCTGGATCGATCCTCGCGGGGTGGTGCACCTTGCGCGCGCGGAAGCGTCAGGCGCATGGTCCCACCTCATGAAGCTCACCCCCCGCACCTTCTGGACGCTCGCCGTCATGCTCCCATCGTCCATCGCGGCGCAAGGCGCCACGTCCGTGGATATCGCGACGCGAGCGATCGCGACGCTCTCGATCCCGGGGTACGCCGATTTCCTCGCGGTCGACGGGCGCGACGTCTGGACGACCAACAAGGGACGCGTCGAGAAGCTGCGCGCCGAGAGTCCCGCGCCGATTGCCTCGGTTGCCGTGCCCGAACCGTGCGGCGCAATGTCGGTCGCGTTCGGATCCCTGTGGGTCGCCAACTGCACCGACTCGTCGCTCTACCGGATCGACGTCGCGACGGCAAAGGTCGTGGCGACGATCCGCACGGGACTCGCCGACCCTACGGGTGAGCTGAGCGTCGCGACCGGAGCCGGGTCGGCTTGGATCCTGTCGAAGGCGTCAGGCACGCTCTCCCGCATCGATCCCGCGACCAATCGCGTCGTCGCCGAGATCGTGGTGGCACCCTTCTCGTTTGCCGCGGTCTACGGCTTCGATGCCGTCTGGGTCACCAATACGGGCGAGAGAGGCGCTCCAGGGACTGGGTCGGTGCAGCGCATCGATCCTCGCACGAATCGAGTGACGGCAACCATTCCGGTTGGGCCAGTTCCCCGTTTCCTCGCGGCGGGTGAGGGGGCCGTATGGACCCTGAACCAGGGGGACGGTACCGTCACGCGCATCGATCCATCAACCAACCGCGTCGTGGCGACCGTTGGGCTGCCGACCGGGATGCACGGTGGGGGCGGGGACATTGCGGCGGGAGGCGGGCGAGTGTGGGTCAGGACCACGCGCGTGCTCCTGGCCGCCATCGATCCGGCTACGAATGGCATCGTCGACGTGTACGGGCCGCCGTCCGGGAGTGGCGCGGTGCGCGTCGCAGGCGACCTCGTGTGGGTGACGGCGCACGACGTGTCGAAGGTGTGGGTGCTGCGGCAGCCTCGTTAGGTGCCGCCGATGCTCGTGCGGGGCGTTGCCCTCGCCCTCGGCGCCACCCTGGCCGCGCTCTCGGCACTGCACGTCTACTGGGCGGTGCGGGGGGTCGGCGGTGGCGCCGCGATCCCGACACGTGCCGACGGCTCTCCGGTCCTGCGTCCCGGTGTGCCGACCACCCTCGCAGTGGCCGCACTCCTCGCACTCGCGTGCCTGATCGTCCTCGGCCGCGCGGGGGCGGTCTCGTTGCCCGTGCCCCCCGCCATGCTGAGGGTTGGGACCTGGGGGATCTGCTTCACCTTCGTGGCGCGGACGATCGGCGATTTCCGCTATGCAGGTATCTTCCGTCGCGTGAAGGGCACCCCCTTCGCGCGGTGGGACGCACGCCTCTTCACGCCGCTGTGCGCCGCGATGGCCGCGGCGTCGGCGGTGGTGGCGTGGAACTGACGCCCGCGCGAACGTGGCCAGAACGAAGGGACACACCAGGGCCTGACCGCCCAGCGCGCTAGGCGTCGGAGCGCAGGGCTTCTGTAGGTTGCACGCCAAGCGCGCGCCGCGTCGGCACGATGCAGGCGAGCAGGCAAACCGAGAGCATGAGCAGGAGGTAGCCGGTGGCGTACGCGAACTCCGTCGCACCGAAGCCCCCGGTCACCCCACGCACCAGGACCGCGACGATCGCCCCGCCCAGGATCACGCCACCGGAGACCTGCATGAGCGGTCGTACGAAGATGGCCGCGATCACGCGCCCTGGTTCTGCACCAAGCGCCACGCGAACGCCGATCTCACGCGTCCGCCTCGCGACCGTGAAGGACATCACCGCGTAGATCCCGGCGAGGGAGAGCACGAGGGCCAGCGCGCTCACGAACAGGACGAGTCGGAACCAGAAGTCGAGAAAGCGAAGGTCGGAGGCCGTGAGGTCGGCCAGCGGCATCATCTGGTAGATGCGCAGCGTGGGATCCACCGTCGTCGCGAGCCGCCGCAAACGACTCGCGAACGCGTCCACGTCTCCGCGCACGCGCACGGCGACATGACCGGGATACGATGCTCCTGGCGCAATCGGGTGGTAGAGGCCGGCCACCTTGGGGTCGCCCCCGGCCGCCTGCCCGACATCGGCGCCGACGGCCGTGCCCAGGTCCTTCACCACGCCGATGATCTCGAACCACGGGCCTGCCTTCTCCGGCGTGGGCGTTTCCTCGAAGTCCACGTAGCGCAGGCGCCGACCGATCGGGTTGCGGTTGCCCATGACGAGCCGCACGAAGGGTTCATTCACGATCACCGGCCCCCCCGTGCCCCCGGTCGGCACGACATCGCCCGGCCCTGCAGATGAGCTGTAGTCCGCCATGGTGAAGGCACGGCCGCTGAGCACCGGTGCGTCGAACGTCCGGAAGAAGTCGGGATCCACGGAGGCGGACGTCACGCGATACCCGCGCGGCCACCGCTGGTCGATCGGGGCGGCGCCGCCATCATCGACCTCGATGAGGCGGTGCGGATGGTACATGTACGGGAGCCGGTCGGCGTAGGTGACCGCCGTAACGGCGGGATCCTCGGAGATGCGTCGCGACAGCTCATTCCACGTGGAGCGATACCGCGTCGCAAACGTCGCGGCGTCCGCCGGACTCGTCGCCGGATCGTGATCCATCTCCAGCCTCGCCGACAGGAACTCGCGCGCGGGAAACCCGAAGTCTGCTGACTCCAGGAGCCGCGCGTCCCGTCGCACGAACCAGGCAGCCACGGGGAACGCGACGGTCACCGCCACTTGCGCAACAATCACGGCGGTCCAGATGCCGCCGAAACGGACACTACCGCGTCCGGCACTCGATTGCTTGAGTCGCGCCACGCCGCCGCGCGTCACCTTGAGCGCAGGCACGACGCCGGCGATCACCGCAGAGAGCAGCGTCAGCAACGCCGCATAGAAGAGCGTCAGCGGTGAGAGGTGGTCCTGGAACCAGAACGGAAGTTGCGCTCCCTCGAGGAACTCGGCTTCAACGACGCCCATCACCCAGCGGAGCCCGGCCCCGGCCGCAGCCAATCCGATCACCGCAGCGAAGCCGCCAAGCACCAGCGCCTCGGCGAAGAGCTGCATGATGATCCGGCCCCGCCCCGCGCCGAGGGCACTGCGCACGGCGATCTCCGTCTCACGCGTCGCGGCGCGGGCGAACATCAGGAGCGCGACATTGCCGCAGATCAAGATCACCAGCAGGACGAGCGGAATGTTCATCGACATCACGCCGATCGCGAACCAGCCGTTGACCCGCACGATCGACTCGGCGAGCGGCATCACCTGCGGCCTGAGATGCTCGTGCGTTTCGGCGAGCTCGCGGGTGGCGCGAATGCCGATGGCCTCGAGCTCTGTCCGGGCGCTGCCGAGCGACGCCCCCGGAGCGAGCCGGGCGAAGACGCTGAGTTCCGGACCTTCGCGCGGGCGTGCGCTGGACGCGTCGAGGCGCAGGGGCACCCAGAACTCCTGGTTCACCGGAAACGCGTAGCCTTCGGGCATCACGCCGACCACCGTGCTGACGGTGGTCGCGAGGCGCAGCGTCTTGCCGATGACGGCGGTGTCCCCCTGGAAGCGTCGCTGCCACACGTCATGGCCGATCACGACGACATCCGGAGCCCCCGGCGATTCGTCGGCCTCGACGAGGGCGCGCCCCATCAACGGTGGAACTCTCGTCAGGCGAAAAGCGGACGCACTGATCTCCGCGACCTCGACAGGCTCTCCTGATGCTCCTGCGGTGATGAGGTTGCGCTGGAGTCCACGAAACGCACCCAGGTCTTCGACCGAGGCAAGATTCGCCTTCCATGACACGAGGTCGTGCAGCACGCGCGCCTCGGGCCGGCTGCGCGACGCGTCCCAGTTGCGCAGCGCAACGATGCGATTGCCATCGGGAAGGGGAATGTTCGGGCTCACGACCTGCCTCGCCAGCTCGAACGCGCCGGCGCCGATCCAGATGGCGAACGCCATCGCGAGCCCGCCGATGAGCGTGAGTCCCGGATACCGCACGAGCATGCGGAAACCGAGCTTGAAGTCGAGCCACGAGACGCGGAGTCCGTCCACGTTCCGGAGGCCGAGGGACTCCGCGCCCGCATCCTTGTGGCGTTCGGTGCCGCCGAACTCCAGGCGTGCCTGACGAGTGGCCGCCGCGGGGGAGAGGCCCGTGCGCACGAGGTCCGCAGCGCGCAACTCGAGATGCAACCGGAACTCCTCGTCCATCTCGGCGTCGAGGTGGTCGCGTCGACGCACGCTGCCCAGGAGGGAGCGCATCCGGGCGATGGTGCGGCTCAGCATCAGGTTTCCTGCGGCCTGGCAGCAAGGGAGCGCGCCATGATCGAGGCGATCCGGTTCCAGCTGGCCACTTCTTCGCCGAGGCGTCGCTTCCCGGCGACGGTGAGGCGATAGTACTTCGCGCGCCGATTGTTATCGGAAATCCCCCAGTCGCTCGCGATGAGTCCCTGGTGCTCGAGGCGGTACAGGGCCGGGTACAGCGCGCCTTGCTGGATCTGCAGCGCATCGCCGGAGATCTGCTCGATGCGCAGCAGCACCCCGTACCCGTGCAGCTTCCCGAGGGACACGGCCTTGAGGATGAGGAGGTCGAGCGTTCCGGGGAGGAGCGCTTCCTTGTCCGACACGGGCATTCTCCTAACGCGGTTAGGAAAGCCTACGTCCGTACTCGCTGGGTGTCAAGGAAAGTGACCTGGCGCACCAACGTTTCCCGCGTCGCGCCGCCGTCCTCCCAGCGGGAGATCGCGCCATGGTCCCCCAGCGAGGCGCGAAATAGCCGCGCAGTGTGCTCATTGCCTGATGTGCGGATCGGAGACGGAACGTCGAACGGTTGACGCGCCCCCCGCACGGTTCACCATACATACATGGAGATTCCCAGATGCAGAGAACGATCCCGGCCGCGCTTGTCGCTGGCCTGATGCTGGTAGGATGTGCCCGCACCACGCGCGTCGAGTCCGCGGGTGAGGTCGACATCAGCGCAACGCCGGTCGACGCGCGCACGCTCCCCGGTGGCACCTCGCTCGACGTGACGCTCGACAGCGAGATCGGCACGAAGGTCAGCAAGGTGGGTGACACGTTCACGGCAACGGTGGTGAACGCGATCATGGCCCAGAACGGCGCCACGGCGGTGCCGGCCGGTTCCAAGGTGATGGGCAAGGTGACGGGCGTCGACCAGTCCGAGCGCGTCGGTGACGCCGCGGTGATCAAGGTCGATTTCGATCGCATCACGGTGAATGGCTCGCAGCATCCGTTCAACGCCACGGTGACCGCGACCAACCTGCAGACGCGTGGTGGCGATACGCGCGACGAGACGCTCAAGAAGGCGGGCATCGGCGCCGCCGCCGGCGCCGTGCTTGGCGCGGTCATGAGCGGTGGTGACCTGCAGAAGATCCTCGTCGGCGGCGCCCTCGGCGCGGCGGCCGGCACGGCGATTTCGTTAGGCATGGGGGAGCAGGAAGCGGTGCTCCCGGCCGGGACGAAGATGACCCTGCGTACGTCGAACACCGTGACGCTGTACTAGGGCCGGGATCCGGGAATCGGCGGGATTCGTTCCGCCTTCTCGCTTCCGGTTCCAGACCGACGTTTCTCGCAGTGGCCCGCCGGATGTCAGCGCTTCGCGCGTGATGTCCGGCGGGTCGTCGTTTTCGCCCGTTTGGTCGTCTTGCGGGCACGCGTCGTCCCGCGACGCTGCACCGGCGTACGCTTCGCGGGCTTCCGCGTCGGACGCTTGCGCGCTCGCTTCACTGGCGCCGGACGCTTGCGCGCTCGCTTCACCGGCGCCGAACGCTTGCGCGCTCGCTTCGGCTTACGCTTGCGCGCCGACTTCTTGGCATTCACGCGCTCCGGGAGTTCCTTCCGTCCCGTCTCCTTGTTCCAGCGCTCGTACGCCTCGTCGGTGATCTTGCCGGTAACGAGGAGCTCGGCGAACTTCCGCCGCTGGGCCTTGCTCTTGAAGGGCATCGATCGGTCCTCGCATGAGGTCCCCAACGGACGACGGCGGGCCTCTCAGCCCGCCGCGGTCCACCATCCTGCGTACGGCTGCCTAACGTGTACCGCTGCCGGACGCCCGGTCCACCCGTGCCTGCAGCTCGCGGAGCCCCACAAGGAACGCCGGCGCGCCCTTGGGCTGCGCCTGAACCTGCACCGCCGCGAAGGGGTCTCGCCCGGCCGGCATCGACGCCACCCAGGCCTGCGCGCGCGCCGACCAGGTCGCGCCCACCGCACGCTCGACCGGTTGATCCGTCACCGCGACATGGCCATAGGCCGGGTTGAAGACGACATCCTCGTACGCGTACGTCGCCGGCGTGGCCGCACGCGACGCGTCGACCACGACCTTCCATTTCCCGGCCGCCGGGTTCTGCACCATCACGGTTTCGTCTCCCGTCGCGTCGCCATCGGCGCGAGAGGCGACGCACTCCTTGCCGGAGCAGTCGAAGAGATACAGGTCGATGTCCGCCGATGCATTCGGCGTCACGCGGAGCCGAGCCGTGAACATCGTCGTTCCTGCCGGCACGTCGATGTCGTAGACGCGCTGCGCCGACTCGGCGAGCTGCCCGGCGTCACGGCGCACGGCACCCATCGGCATCGAGAGCGCGACCCCGGGGAAGGCGCCCATGCGATTCGTGAGGTCCACCTCCATCGCGGTGCTCGACGGCATGCCGCCATTCGCTGCGATGGCCGTGGACGTGGACGCGCCCGCATCGAGCGCGGTGACCTTGATGGTGACCGCCGTGTTAGGCACCGCATCGGTCTTCTTGGCCTGTTGCCAGTCGAAGGTGCGCGTATCATCGACGTCCTGCAGGCGTACTTCCCACACGCCCGCCACCGGCTCCTGGATCGCGAACGTGGTCTTGGTCACGCCGCCCTGGCCCATGCCGGTGATGTTGCGGGTGTCGGGACGCGTCACGGCAACGCTCACCGGCCGCTTGGACGCATCGATGTCGATGCGCAGCGTGGACACGCCTTCGGGCACGCGGTAGTACAGGTGCGTCATGCCGGGGCGAGGCACGTCGAGCTTCTGTTCGTTCATGAAGCTGTTCGACGCGCTGAGCACGGTCGCGGCGACGATCGTTGCCTGCGTCCGGTACTCCACGCCCGGTGAGCCGGCGTAGTCGAGCGTCATGATCGCCGTGTGGACGCCGCCCGACGTGGGCGCGACGCCGACCGTCACCGGCACCGGCGTGCCTAACGGGAGGCTCACCGTCGTGCCCGAGGTGAACGTGCCGTCGTTCCCGTTCCACCCGATCGTGAAGGGCAGGGCGCCCCTGGGGCCTGTGGTGCGTGTGAACGTCACGGTGCGATCGCCGCGGTCGCCCACGGCCCATCCCTCACGCTCGAAAATCCCGACGCCCTCGTTCGCGGTCGCGAGGAGGTGGCTCAGCGCATGCTTCACGTTCGCCTTGCTCGTGATCGTGATCGGGGCCTTCACCGTGTCCATCGCCTTGAGCGCCTCGAACGCGCCCGCGATGTTCACCACGCCATTGCCCTGCTTGTTGGCCGCGATGTGCGAGACCCAGCGCCCGGACGTCATGATCGCCTGGCGCAGGCTATACGGGTCGAACTTCACGTTCTGCTGGCGCGCGGCGCTGATGAGCAGCGCGACCGCGCCGGCCGTCGTCGGCGTCGCCGTCGAAGTGCCGCCCGCGATGTTGTACCCCGGCGGGAGTTGCATCAGCCCCGGGATCGCGGTGCCCTCGAGGAAGCCGCGGCCCGTGCTCACATAGTTCGAGGGGGCGATGATGTCCGGCTTGAGCGCCCCGTTGCCCATCGGGCCGTACCCGCCCGTGATCAGCAGGTTGTCGTCGTACTGCACGCGGACGCCATGATTGGCGAAGAAGTTCGCCTTGCTCTCGTGGCCGCCAATGGATATGGCGCCGTGCGCGAGGGCGTAATCGTCGATGGCGGCCAGCACCGCGTAGTTGTGCGTCGGCAGGATGATCGACTTGCCGTATTTCTCGATCACGCGCCCGTAGATCACGGTCGGCACGAGCCGGCCATCGAACAGCAGGTAGTTCCGGGCGATCACGGAGCTCTGCTCGGTGAAGATCACGTCGACGGCCGGAATCTTCGCGGCCTCGATCACCGCTTCGGTCTGTCCGTAGGCCGCGCCACCCTCGGCCATGTTGACGAGCTGCGCCCCTGGAGCCACGCCATCGAAGCGTCCGCCGTTGCCGCGGCTGGCGACCGCGGCGCCGACGACGAGCGACGCATGGCTCGCGACGCCGATGTTCAGCGACAAGAGGTGCCGCGCCTTGTCCGTCTGGATCGCGAAGGACACGCTCTCGCGGATCGGCGTCTCCGGCTTGTCCTTGCCGATCGTGCCGAACTCGGGACGCACCGCGTAGTCGGTGTAGGCTTTCTCGTCACTGAAGTCCATGTCCTGGTCGGTGTCGACCCAGACGTCGTTCGTGGCCTCGTTCCACAGGATACCGAAGAGGCGGCTCGAGCCGGGGGGGTTGCCGTCGCGGTTCACGTCCTTCTCGATGCCGGCCCGATTGAGCGAGTCGAAGACGGCCTCGTCGAGTTGGTCGATCCGATACGTCCCGGGAGCGGGCGCTGTGTACGTCTTCCCGCCCCACGAGATCTTCCCGTCGGTGGCGGTGACCATGTCCTTCATGCGGAACCACTGGCCGTCGTTCTCTTCGTCGATATCGACGACGGTGCGATAGCCCACGATCTTGCGGGTCGGCGCCCCGGCCAGGGTCTTCGCCACCTGGAGTTCCGGAAGGAAAGCATCCATGCTCTGGTCGATCATGGCGATCGTCACGCCGCGACCGTCGAACGTGGGGTTCGCCTTGCGCCACTCGGCGCCGCCCATGTCGTTGACCGGGTCGTAGCGGTCGACGAGCGGGGCGTCCGACAGCACCGGCGGCCACGGACGCTTGATCGTGTCGGGGGCGAAGGGCAGCACCGACGAAGGTTGAGCTGCGGGGGCCGCCGCGCTGGCAAGGCCCAGGGCGCGGCTCGTGCGGCTGATCGACACGTCGCTCGAGTGCACGAGCGGGCTGCGCACGACCTGCTCGGCGCTGTCCACGGGGACCCTCACGCGCAGGTAGTCCACCATGTCTTCGCGATAGCCCACGGTGCCGCCGAGCTTCGTGACCAGGGCCACGACCTTCGGGTTGGCGCCCGCCATCGACGCCACCACGAGGGTGACGGTCGTGTCTCCCCGGGCGCGCGCCGCGGCGATCTCGCCGCGTGCATCCTTGAAGAGGAACGAGCGACGCGGTGGGTCGCTCTTGTACGAAGCCTGTGCCGCGCTGTCGCGCGCGACGCCGGCAAAGAGAAGGAGCGCGGCGACGGGGAGGAACCGGGCCTTGGGAGTCATGGGCAGCTCTGGGCGGAGACGTGGCCAATCTTGCAGTGGGGCCACGCCCTGTCGAGCCGCAATGTGGGACCGCAATGAGGTGCTGGCGCTGCGCGGGGCCCGTGGCATGCTGGGCGCAGTGGCTGGGGGAGCCGGAACCTGTTCAAGCGACGATACGACGACGAGGGTGGGACTTGAGCCTGGCGGCCTTCGTGGCCCTGTCAGGGTGCAAGGGAACCGAGCCTCCGCCCCAGGCGGCGACGATCAACGTGAACGCAGCGGACACGGAGCTCGACGTCGGCGAGGCCGTGCAAGCGACGGTCGTGGTCCTCTCGTCTGCCGGGAGCCCGCTCGCCGCGCAGGCGGTGTCGTGGTCGACGAGCGAGTCCCTGGTGGCTCGCGTGTCGAACACCGGTGTGGTGGCGGGCGAGGGGAGCGGGAGTGCGACCATCACGGCTGTGTCCGGCTCGGTGAGCGAGTCCCTCGTCGTCCGGGTCGTGGATCGCGCGCAACGTCTCGTGTTCGCGGTGGGTGGTGCTGCCGAAAAAGTAAGCTTCAGGTACCCCCTTCCGAGTCCGCGCGGCGAGGCGTTCAGCCTCGTCTCGCCTTCAGATGCGCTGGTCGCCCTGCTCGCCCCGGCGGTCAGCGCATTTTCGCACCCGGCGGGCGGCGGAACGCTGAACGGACCTTGTGAGCCGTGTCGTGGCCGTGTAGAAGTTTACGAGTGGATGAGATGCTATTGACGACGAGCCGGGAGGGTTGATCGTGCAGCGCGAGTGGGGCAGGGTGGGGGCGGCACGCGCATGACGACGCCCGGGCCGGACCATGTGATTGCTTGCCCGCATTGCGGCGAGCGCGTCCGGTCGCCGACGTTCGGATCCATCTCGATGGACCTGGAGGACGAGTGGACCGATGGCGCGACAGGCTGCGGCGCCCGCGTCGTCTGGTGCCGCCGGTGCCATCGGTGCTACACGAGGGAGATGGCCGAGACCCTGGACACAGGGGAGATGTGGGAGCCGTACTTCTCGGAGGCACAACGGGGCGGTGGGGAGCCCTGCTCGAATCCGACGGTGCGACAAACGATCAGATGCAAGAGGCGCTCGAGCGCCGGGACTTCGGCGCCGGGACGCCGGTGGAGGCGCGCGTTCGGCTCACGCTCTGGTGGAGTGCGAGCGCCCCCTGGCGCAGCGT
>JACMLI010000229.1 GCA_014379705.1 Gemmatimonadaceae bacterium | reverse complement strand
GCGAGCCGGGCCATGGGAGGCCTGCGGCTCGCGCGATACGTGACATAGCCGACGGCTCCGCCCGCGAGTGCGACCAGGCCAAGGAGTGCAAGGAGACGACGCGAGCGAAGCGTCATTCAGAAACGAGGCAAGTCCTCGGAGAGGAAAGGAGGTGCCAGCGACCCTCAAGGGCACACAAACGGCTATCGGGTGGCAAAGATTCACGCGCATCGCGAACGGTTTGCTCCCCCAGTCCCCAGTCCCCAGTCCCCCAGCACCAGTCGAGTTACCAGTAAACCAGTCCGAGTATGCAGTAACCAGCACCCAGTCCCCGTACCCAGTCCTGTAGCCAGTAACCAGCCCTACCTGTTACTCGCGGTCTTGCGCCCCCCCGCGTCGGCACCCTGTTTGATGTGCCCCCTACCGACTGACATGTGACCGCATCTTCCCTGCGTTTCTTCCTCACGGTCGTCGCCGCCGGAACGCTGATCGCCTGGGCCCCCGCCCCGTCGAGCGCGCAAGCGCCGGACTCCGCACGACGCGACCCCACGAACACCCTCCCGCTGGTCACGACGCGCCAGGCGCGCTTTACCACCGACGAAGGGACGTGGATGTCGGTCGACGTCTCGCCCGACGGTCGCACGGTCGTGTTCGACCTCCTCGGCGACGTCTATTCCGTCCCAATTTCAGGTGGCAAGGCGACCCTCGTCGTCGGCGGCAACTCGGTGGACATGCAGCCGCGCTATTCGCCGGATGGCCGGTCGCTCGTCTTCATCTCGGACCGGAATGGCTCCCGCGCCACCTGGATCTCCGACGCGAACGGCGCACGGCCCCGCCTCCTCACGGCAGGCGGCCTGTTCCCGGCATTCACACCGGATGGTCGGGAGATCGTGACCGGCAGCCGTCTCGTCGACGTCAGAGGGGGGGCGGGGGTGGCGCTCCAGGGATTCGGTAGCGGGCCAAGCTTCACGGCCGATGGTCGCTACATCTGGTTCCAGACCGGCACGCAGGCCGCGCGCTACGATCGCCGCACGGGGTCTGTTGGGTACCGGACTGCCCTCCCGGGGGGAGCACTGCGGCCGATGGTGAGCAAGGACGGGCGCACGCTGCTCTATTTCACGCGCTTCGAGGCGCGTGCAGCGCTGGTCGCGCGCGACCTGGCGACGGGTGGCGATCGCTGGATCCTGATGGGCACGCAGCCCGAGGCTGGGTCACCACCCCCACCCCCCTTCGTACCGGGGCCACCACCGGGCCCCGGCGCTCAACCCCAAATACCGCCTGCAGGCGTCGGCCCGTTGCCACGATCGGCATGGCTGCCTGACGAGAGCGGCATCGTGACGTCGTACGGCGGAAAGCTCTGGCGCGTCGACCTCGCCTCCGGCAGCGCGACACCGATTCCCTTCTCTGCTGACGTCGTCCAGTCGATTGGGCCTCTCGTGCGAGGCACCCACGAGGTTGGCGACTCGGTCACCGCCCGGGAGATTCGGGATCCCGCCATTTCCCCTGACGGACGCCGAGTCGCGTTCACCGCCTTGGGGAAAGTCTGGGTGATGGACGTCCCCGGTGGAACGCCGCGTCGCCTCACGTCGACGAGTGGCGTCGTCGAAACCGCACCCACGTGGTCGCCCGACGGTCAGTCGGTTGCCTACGCGACGTGGGTCGACGGTGAGGGGGGCGACATCTTTCTCGCCGCGTCAGGCGGCGGAGCGCCGCGCAACCTCACGCGTGCGCCGGCGATGTACGCGCGGCTCAACTACACGCCCGACGGTTCACGCCTCGTCTTTGCCCGGGCTCCTCGGCGCACGCGGACGTACATGGTCGACGACTCCGGCATTCAGCTGCGGACGCCGCAGGGCGCGGGGTCCGAGCTCAATCTCGAGCTGCGGTGGATGGCCCCCACCGGCGGCGCCCAGCAACCCATAACTGTGGTCGCCGATGTCGGCGCGATGCCACTCGGCGGCTTCCCGCATTTCACCGCCGACGCGAATCGCGTCTTCTTCCACGACGGCACCGCGCTCGTGTCGGTCCAGTGGGATGGCTCGGATCGAAAGGTCGTCCTGGCCGGGGCCGCTCCGCAGACGCAGCTCGCCTGGGATGGCGTCCATGTCCTGAGCCGCGCCGGAAGGCGCCAGCAGATTTATCTCTTCGACCGTCCACAGGTCGCCGATTCCTTGACGATCGACCCGTCGATCGAGCGACCTCTCGTGCCGGTGCGACGCCTGACGCGCGCGGGGGGCGATTCCCCCGTATGGTCACGCGACGGCCGCCGTGCCGTGTGGGTGCAGTCGAACAGCCTGTTCGTCTACGACGTGCAGCAGGGAGATCGTGCGACCACCGACTCGCTGGCCGCGGCCACTGGCCGCCCCGCCACGCCCGACTCCGCCCGACGTCCAGCAGCGGCCGCAGACTCCGGCACACGGTGGAATCCAGCGTACGCGGCGACGCGAACCGATGTCCGGATCACGGTCGCCGCAGACAAACCATCCGGAGCTGTCGTGCTGCGGGGCGCGCGCATCGTTACGATGAAGGGCCAGGAGATCATCGAGAACGGTGACGTCGTGATAACCGGCAACCGCATCACGGCGGTCGGCGCGCGCGGAAGTGTGTCCATTCCCCGTGGGGCCCGCTCCATCGATGTCGCCGGCAAGACGATCGTGCCGGGGTACATCGATACGCATGCGCAGATCGCCGCCCCCGGCCAGGTCCATCGCACGCTCGTCTCGCAGTATCTCGCGAACCTCGCCTTTGGTGTCACGAGCACGCGCGAAGCCGAGGTCTCGGGGACCGATGTGTTCACATATTCGGACCGCGTCGCCACCGGCGACCTGCTTGGGCCCCGGATATTCGCGACGGGGCCGGCCGTACTGGACACGCTGCTCACGCTACGCACCAATGCCGAGGCGCGTGATTTTCTTGGCGCTTACGCGAGCGGGTACCGTAGCGGCACCGTGCGCGGCGACCTCACCGCGACGCGTGCTGACCGGCAACGCTTTTTGACCGTCGCACGTGAACTCGGGCTCACCGCCGCTGCGGTCGGGTCCCCCGATTTCGCCGAGAGTCTTGGCGCGATCCTCGATGGGTACGCCAACCACCAGACCGCGTACGAGATCTTCCCGCTGCACGGCGACATTGCCCAGCTGATTGCTGCATCCGGCATCACGTACACCCCCGTGCTGCAGGGGCGCGTGGGTAATCGCATCGGCTTCGAGCACATCCTGGCCACCGAACAGCCGCACGCCGATCCAAAAGTGCGGCGCTTCTACTATCATAAAGAGCTCGACCGCATCGCCCGACCGCGCGCCAACTGGGTCGTTGCCGAGGAGTATCCGTTCCAGGATATCGGCGCGAGCGCGGCGCGCATCGTCGCCGCAGGAGGCAAGGTCGCGCTGGGCTCCGGAGGCCGGGTGCAGGGTCTCGCCCTGCATTGGGACATGTGGCTCATGGCAAAGGGCGGCATGCCGCACCACGACATCCTGCGCGCGGCAACACTTTTTGGCGCCGAGGCCCTTGGAGTCGGAAGCCAACTCGGATCTATTGAGGCCGGCAAGCTCGCCGATCTCCAGGTGCTCGACCGCAACCCGCTCACCGACATTCGGAACACGCACTCGGTGAGATACGTGATGAAGAATGGCCGGCTGTACGACGCGGCGACGCTCGACGAGGTCGGCGCGAATGGCAAGAAGCTCGGCAACCTCTGGTGGACGAACCTCGACGTCGCGGAGAATCGCTGATGTCAAACCAAACAGAAACAACAAGGAGCTTTTCACCACGGGGGACACGGAGGGCACGGAGTGGTGCTTGTGTTCTTCCAGAGCGTTGCATCCGGCCCGGGTTGCAATTGAATGCTTTTCAATTTGAACTATCCGAACGTCACGTTGACGCCATCACCTCCGTGTCCCCCGTGTCCTCCGTGGTAAAGGCTCTTTCTTCATTCTCGGCTATTTCGGACCTTTCGCGGTGCCCGCCCATGTTGATCACATCCATATCGCGCTTCACTGCGCTCGTCGCACTCGCCGGTTTCCTGCCCACTCTTCTGTCGGGGCAGGCGACGCGGCAACCCGAGTACACGGTGGTCGAGGGGTCGGCTCCGCAGCATCCCACGAACACGCTGCCCCTCAAGACCACGCGCATCGTCCGCTTCACCACCGACGAGGGGAGCTGGATGTCGCTCTCGCTCTCGCCCGATGGTCGCACCTTGATGTTCGACCTGCTGGGAGACCTCTATACCCTGCCGGTGGCCGGCGGCAAGGCGACGCGCATCATGGGGGGCAACCAGCTCGACGTGCAGCCCACCTGGTCACCCGACGGCCGCCGCATCGCGTTCGTCTCCGACCGCTCCGGCAGTGACCAACTGTGGATTGCAGACGCCGACGGCTCGGACCCGTACCGGATCTCGGGGCTGCAGGGCGGCGGTCCGTTCAACGCCATCTCGTATCCGGTCTGGACCCCCGATGGGGAGTACATCCTCGCCGGCCAGGCACTCTTCCATCCGAGTGGCGGAGAGGGAGTCCGGGTACCGTTCGGCGCGGGCGCCACGAGCTTCTCTCCCGATGGGCGTAAGGCGTACACCTCGAATCGCACCGGGCAAATCATCGCGTACGACCGCGCGACCGGGCGGAGCCAGGTGGTCGTGAGCGCGCCCTACGGCGCCATGCAGGTGACGGTGAGCCCCGACGGGACGCGACTCGCCTACTTCACCCGCCACGACAGCCGGACCTCGCTCATGGTGCGGGACCTCGCCACGGGCGATGAACGCATGCTCCACGCCGAGGTGCAGCACGACGCTGGGCAGCGCGCCGCTGGTTTCGGCTCGATGCCGCAGCCCGCGTGGCTCCGCGATGGATCGGCGATCCTGACGACATTTGGTGGCAAGATCTGGAAGATCGACGTCGTGACGGGCAAGGAGACGATGGTCCCGTTCCGCGCCGACGTCGAGCAATACATGGGTCCCCTGGCGCTCTTCCAGTACCCCATCGCCGACACGTTTACGGTGCGCCAGATCCGCGATGCGGTTCCATCCCCCGACCTGCAGCGGCTGGCGTTCACCGCGCTCGACAAGCTGTACCTGACGAACCTTTCCGGCGGCACACCCACGCGCGTGACCCGTGCGGAGAAGGTGGTGGAGCACTCGCCGACGTGGTCGCCGGATGGCCGGCACATCGTCTTCGTGACCTACACCGATGAAGCAGGTGGCGACCTGTATCGGATCAACGCCGACGGCTCGGGGCTGCGCAAGCTCACCACGAAGTCGTCATTCTACTTCCGGCCGGTGTATTCCCCGGATGGCCGGCGGATCGTCTTTGCTTCGGGCCCGTGGGTTGCTCGGCGCAACTTCGTCGATCGTCTGAGCGGGGTGCTGGACGAAGCGCCGTTGAGCCTGGCGTGGATGGACGCCGACGGCGGCGAACCGCACGAGTTGGTTGAGGTGGGAGGGGTGTCGTCACTGCCGGACGTCCCGCTGGCGCACTTTGGCCCCGACACCAGCCGCATTCTCTACGCATCGGGAGCGACCGGTCCGAACAACCCCGGCGGCTTGCAGTCAGTGCGGTGGGACGGTTCCGACCGGCGTACCGTGTTTACCGGCGACCCGATCAAGCTGTCGCCTAACGGGACGCACGGATTTGCCAGTAATACGGCTACCCACCGCATCTACGTCTTCCCCACTCCAACCATCGGCAGCGCGGTCGCCCTGAACGCGCGCGGCCTGACCGAGCGTCCTGGCGTCCCCTCGCAGGTCGCGATCGAGGTGGGAGGTGAGTTTGCGGGCTGGACCAACGATGGCAAGCAGCTCTTCTTCTCCCTCGGAAAGTCGTTCTTCCTCTATGACGTCGCCGAAGCGTTGCGCGCGCGCCAGGACTCGCTGCGCCAGGCATGGCCGCGACGGCTGGTGAACGACACGCTTCCCGTGGCGGGTGCCGACACCCTCCCGATGCGCACCGCGTACGCGCCACGTCGCTTCGACATCAAGGTGACCGTGCCGGCCTACAAGCCGAGTGGGACCGTGGCGCTGCGCGGGGCCCGCATCATCAGCATGAAGGGCGATGAAGTGATCGAGCGCGGCGACATCGTGGTGACGGACAACCGCATCGTCGCGATTGGCGCGGCCGGTAGCGTCCGAATTCCGGCGGGCGTACGCGAGATCGACGTGACGGGCAAGACGATCATCCCGGGGTACGTGGACGTGCACGCCCACACCTGGCCATCGTGGGATGTGCACAAGAGCGCGGTGCCCGCGTTCTATGCGAACCTGTCGTTCGGCGTGACGACGATGCGGGACCCGCAGACCAGTTCCAGCGACGTGATGACGTACGGCGACCGTTTGCGTGCCGGCGACATGCTGGGCCCGCGCTTCTTCGCCACCGGGAAGGGGATCTTCAGCGGGGACCAGGTGCTCACGCTGCAGCGCGCGCGCGAGGTGATGAAGCGCTACGCGGAGTTCTACGAGACGCAGACGATCAAGCAATATCTGGCGGGCAACCGTCGCACCCGCCAGGTGATCGTGATGGCGTCGCGCGAGATGCGCATCACGCCGACGACCGAAGGGGCAGGCGACTTCAAGATGAGCATCACAGAGATGCTCGACGGCTACGCCGGCCACGAGCACGCGTACGAGATCTTCCCGCTCTTCAAGGACGTGGCGCTGCTCTCGGCGGCCAGCGAGCTCACTTATACACCGACGCTGCTCGTCGCGTACGGCGGCCCGACGAACCGCAACTTCATGATCATGAAGGAGAATGTGTACGAGCATCCGATTCTCCAGCGGTTCACCTTCCAGCCGGACCTGGCTCGCCGGACGCGGGC
>JACMLI010000228.1 GCA_014379705.1 Gemmatimonadaceae bacterium | reverse complement strand
TCGCACAATCAAGCCCCGCGGGGCCGATGACGCGTCCTCCGCCATCGCCGGCGCCCGCCGTCACCGACACGCGACGCAGCGCGGCGAGGCGAGCGCCCACCACGCGAGCCTTCGACATCGTCACGCGACAGTTCCCGGCCGTGGCCCCGGCCTCGCACTCGCTGCTCCATCCCTGAGCGACGCTGCCCGCACTCGGGGTCAGGGCAAGGTCGATCACCGCATCTGCAGCAAAGGGAACGCTGCAGGCCCCGGTCGCCGCGCCGTCCGCAATGCGGCACTCGATGCCAGCGGGCGTCGAGCGGATCGTGCCATTCCCCGTGCTCGTCCCGGCCGTGACGGACAGCGCGACCGGCGGACGCGTCACGCGCACCTCGGCCGTGCGCGACACGTCCTCGATGGCCGCCGTGATGCGCGCCACCCCAAGCCCGATCGTGGTCACGACACCACGCTCGTCGACCGACGCGACCGCGGGAGCGTCGCTGCTCCACGTGACCGTGCGGTCTGCCACGAGGTTGCCCTCGCGCTCACGTATCGCCGCCCTCAAGCCGACCGACTGCCCCAGGATCGCCGGCACCTCGGCGCCAGCGGCGAGTATCGGACCACTACCCACCGACAATTCCACGGCGGTGATCTCGAACAGCGACACCGGATCCTCGACGTTCGCCGTGAGTCCCGGCGTCAGCGTGAGGGGACCGATCACCTGCCGATCCACGGTCGCGGCGTTCACCATCAGGGCGAGCGTCAGCACGACGTTGCATGAACCGGTCGCGCCAGCGGGCGCTTCGCGATCAGGGTCCGCCAGGCAGACGGCGAGGTCCACCGGAATCGGCACGGCCTGCTGCGCGGCCGCGGATACCGGCAGGCTCTTGCTCCCGAGCCTTGCGCGGCTCTTGTCGCGCTTCACGTAGTGCGTCACCACGTCGAGGGTGACGGCGTCGCTGCCCGTCCCGACCGACTTCGCGATCGTCGCGCCGAATGCCACCTGCGCGGGAAGCGCTCCCACCTTGCCGGGCGTGACGAGATCCGTCAGGCCCTGGCATCCCCCCACGACCAACATGAGCCCTGCGCTCAACGCGACCCGTGTCAGCCGTCGCGACGGGCGACGGGACAGCAATGGGGCATGAGAAGTGTTCATCAGAACCTGGTGTGCATAACGAGACCGGTGGTGACACCACCGAAGGACTGCACGCGATCCTGCTCGGTCGCGCTCCGTGCACGCAACGAACCGCCCTGGGCACGGACGAACGGCTGGAAGGAGACGATGCCGCGCTGGGCGCGGAGACCAACGGTGACTTCGGCGCTGCGCACGCCGCTCGTCGTGAGGCCTTCATCGACGCCGAGGCCCGAGTGCCAGCGCGCCCCGGCCCCGAAGACGAGGTCGGTGCGCGGACGCAGCGGATAGGCCGCGCGCGCGCCTGTCTCGAGATAGGTCCCGCTGGTGCCCTCGGCGGTGACGCCATCGCGGGCGTACGCCGCACGCCAGAGCCACGATCCAAAGACCACGACGTCGCGCAGCGTGTGCGAGGCGACCTGCAGCTGGGCGTCCCCGGTGAACACGGGACCGAGCTTCACCGCCGCCAGCGTCGCGTCGGGGGTCGATCCCGACTGGTCCAATGAGCCGCGCAAGTGATCTTCCGCGAAGACGTCGGTGGCAAGGGCGAGGGCGAGGCGATGTTGCCCCAGCGTTCGCTCGGCGCCGAATGATGCACGAATCACGCCGCCGGGACGGAAGTCCGTCGACGGAGCTCCTGCGGTGAGCGCGGCGACGGGTTGGTACTTGCCGCGATGCTCGTAGGAGGCGCCGAACGCCAGGTTCCAGGGCCCCCCCTGGCGCGCGAGGACGAGGCCCACGGTGCCGCTCGGGCCACTGCCGACCGGCGTGCTGCCTAACGCCAGCGCCGGGGCGGCGAGCACCTTGAGGGCGCTGAACTGCGAGCTCGAAAGGTCCGTGCGGCCACTCGGCGCATTGACCCCGACCGTCACCGTGAGCGCGTCGGAGAGCACGCGACCGGTCGCGCGAATTCGCACGTCGCTCAGCCCTGCCAACGTGGCCGTCCGCTCGGCACCGTTCGTCGCGGCATCGCGATACGTGACGCGTCCATGGGCGTAGAGCGCCGTGACGTCGAGGCGCCATCCGGCACCGACGGTGGACGCCCACGCGAGGGGCAGCGTGGCCTGCCGAAGCCCCGTGATCCGCGCCGAGTCGAGGTCGGCGAACCCGGCCTGGTACACGCCGTCGCCGCCGAACGCGATGGCGTCGGCGGACATGCCCACGCCTAACGAGCGGCGCTCGATCAGGCGCTCCTGTGCCCGCGCGTGCGTCGCGGTGAGGACCAGCGCTGCCCCGAGGCCGGCGTGCATGATCCCCCTCACGGCCGCCGAATGGTGATCACGACCATCACGAGCGTCCCCGGAAACGCCGGATCGCCCGCACCACCAAACGGCCGGGAGCGGGTGGTGATGTAGTCGAGGGGCCGGTTGAGCCGGTCGACGACACTGATCACCGGACCGTCGATCCCGCGCAGCCCCGGAAGGAGCGACGCGGTGGTCGTCGCCGCGTCGGCCGCGGCCTTGGCAGCCACCGCGCGATCGCTCGCCACACGGAAGTTCGGATCCACCGCCGACGCACGCTGGAACTCCGACTGGGCCCGTCGCCAGTCTCCCGACCACTCGGCAGACACGGCGCGTCCGTACGCTTGCAGGGCCTCGGCGCTGTTCGTCGGCCTCGCCTCGATCAGCGCGCGCTCCGCCGGCGTGAGCGTGACGCCGAGCGCCTCGAAGATGCGGAACGCCAGCGCCTTCTCGGCACTCAGTGCATCGGCGAGGGGCGCTCGCGC
The DNA here is from genome assembly GCA_014379705.1 of Gemmatimonadaceae bacterium. GTDB lineage: Bacteria > Gemmatimonadota > Gemmatimonadetes > Gemmatimonadales > Gemmatimonadaceae > RBC101. The sequence continues at coordinate 3,715 of JACMLI010000228.1, read as the reverse complement.
ATCGACGGCCTGTTCGATCGTCCCTTGCGCGACGTCGGCCACCCGCGCCGTGAGGCGGAATTCCCCGCCGGGCAGTGAGTCCAGACCACCGATGAGCAGCCGACGCGCCTGCACCAGTCGTCCAACACGCGGCGCGCTGCCGGAGTCCACACGTCCGCTGCTGGCGAGGTCGAGTTCACGCAGCACCTCGCCGAGTCGCGAACGCTCGACAAGCTGCAGCTGTGAACTCCGCGCCAGATCGGTCGTGAGCAGGTCCGCGAGTGCAAAGCCGAGCGCCGTATACGACGGATCGCGCGAGCCGATGCGGAATGGGGGAACGCCGAGCGCATTGCCGGCCGCAGCGCGCCCTTGTTCAGCGGCGAGCGCCGCGCGCGCCGTGGAGTCGCCGGGGACCGTCGATGCTTGCCTCGAGCCCGTTCCAGCGGACGCACACGCGGCCAGCGTGCAGGTCGCGACCAGAAAAACCGTGCGGGATATCACGAGGGGCGAGCCAGTGTAGCGGGGGAAAGACACATGGCGGTGAGGCGCCGGGAGGAACGGCAAGTGATAGCGGCGCATCAGCATCCGAAAGCTCACCCGAAGCGCTGAGCCCGTCAACAGCCGTGGCGGCCGTGCAGCACCGGGGCGCCGGAGCCTCAGCACCCTGATTCAGCCGGTCGGCGGCGGATCGAGCAGGGCCATGACGAGGCCAGTCCGGATCTTGGGCACGAACCAGGTGGATTTCGGCGGCATCAACTTGTCCTGAAGGCACACCTTCACGAACTGGGGCATGGTCACGGGCGGGAGGGTGACGGCGATGCCGTGGCGCCCGGCGTCGACCTCCCCCTGCAGCCACTTTTCGTCGCGGTTGGCGCCGACGTAGGTCAGGCGGCCGTCGCGGGCGTCGGCGATCCCGAGGACCCCGTCGAAGAGGTGCCGTTGGACGATGTCGGCGTCGATGTCCTGGGCGGCGTCGCTCGCGTCGAACGTACCGGGCCGCGGACGGAGCCGCAGCCAGCGTTCCCCGTCGTAGAGGCCAATGTCGTGGGAGTGCCAGGGCTGCCACGGCCCGACGACCGGAGCTGCTTCCACGGTGAAGGCCTTTTCGAGCCCCTGCCGGAGCTCCTGCCCGGACAGTCCGCCGGTGTCGACGAGTCGGTTGTACGGCGCAATGGTCATCGTGCGCGCGGGGAAGAAGACGGTGAGGAAGTGGGAGTAGCCGAGCATCGCCGCCGCTGCGCTCCTGTGGTTCCCATCGGCGACGTACGCCCGCGGCTCCTTCGCGAGGACGCCCCGCAGTTGCTCGATCTTCGCGGGATCCTGCACGATCCAGACGCGGTGCCGATTTCCGTCCTCGTCCCGCGTTTCGAAGGTCACGGGATGGTTGCGGGCGTGGATATCGAGGGCCGAGAAGAAGTCGCCGTCCTGATCGTCGACGGCGTTGTTGACCATGCCCATGTCGGCGCGGGTGGCCCGGGTGAGGTCGGCGCGTCCGCGGGCCTTGGATTCACGCACCCCTTCGTTGCGGATGATCTTCCCGCCCGGATTTTCGGGCGTCCGGATCTCGTCGGTGCGTCCCATGCCACCGAGCCCGATCTGCCGGATGGAAGGGTCGCTCGGGACGGTGATTTCGTACACCCACAGGATGTTCTCGACGTTGCGAGTGATGGAATCGGCGGCGAGGGTGGCGAGGTTGGCGCCTGCCTTGTCGAGGGTGGCCTGGGCATGTTCGTCGAGGATGCCATCGCGCGTCTGAACGTCGCACTGCGGCATGGTGACCTTGAGGACCGACCTGGGATGCGTCTGGAGGATGTCCCAGACCTCGCCGTCACTCTGGAACTCGTCATAGTTCGGCGCCCCGATCGCGTCAGCCGCGGCGGAGTCGACTGGAATGAGAGCGTGGGGAACGGGGTCGAGGGTGGGCATTTTCGGGGCGTATGCGGCGTATGGGGCGTATAGGCGATACAGCAAAGCTACGCTCGCTTCACGCGACGGCCCAGCGCTGCCGAGCGCCCGCCCCACACACACGCCTCATACGTCCCAGACGCCATATACGCCCATGCCCTGCTGCGCCTCCCGCCCCCGCGCCGTATCTTCGATCAACGACAAGACCCGAGGCCGCACCATGCCGCACTCCCGCCGGTCCTTCCTTGGTACCGCCACCGCGCTCGTCGGCGGCGCGACGATGATTCCGATGTTGCAGGCGCGGGGAATGGAGGCGTCGTGGGCCGGGACTGATCCGCTTGAACGCGCGCTCGCGGGCGGGTTCGACGTCAATGGAATCATTCGGCTGAACAGCAACGAGAACCCCTATGGCCCGTCGAGCAAGGCCATCGATGCCGTCCTCAAGTCGTTCGACGCCGCGAACCGGTATCCGCGTGACAGTGACGCGGCCCTGCGATCGGCCATCGCGAAGCGACATGGGGTGAAGGACGAAAACGTGCTGATCGGAGCCGGTTCCGGTGAGACGCTGCGCATCGCGACCGAGGCCTTTACGTCGGCGACCGCGCACCTCGTCGCCGCCGCGCCGACGTTCGAGAACCCCATCACCGCGGCGACGCGACTGCAGCGCCCGATCAAGGCGCCGAAGGTCGACGCGCAGTTCCGCCTCGACCTCGACGCGATGGCGGCGGCCTCGCCCGGGTCCGGGCTCGTCTTCGTCTGCAACCCGAACAACCCCACGGGCACGGCGTATCCGCTGAGCGATGTGCTCGCGCTGGTAGACAAGGTGAATCGTGCATCCCCGGGTGCGCGCATCCTGATCGACGAGGCGTACTTCGAGTACTGCGACCTTCCCGGCTACGACACGGCGATCCCCGCCGCGCTGTCGAACAAGTCGCTCATCGTGAGCCGCACGTTCTCCAAGATCTTCGGCCTCGCAGGCATGCGCGCCGGGTACGCGATCGCCCATGCGGACACGATCAAGGCGCTCGAGCCCTGGCGCATGGCGAACGGCGTCAGTGCGATCACCGCCGCTGCAGCGGTCGCGTCGTGTGACCTGGACGACCACGTGAAGCGCCAGTCGGTGCTCAATCGCGAGGTCCGCGAATTCACGCTCAAGACGGTGAACGCGGCCGGCTTCAAGGCGCACCCCACGTACACGAACTTCATCCTCGTGGAGGTGGGTCGCGACCCGAACGAGTTCCAGAAGGCCTGCCTCGCGAAGGGCGTGGCCATCGGCCGCGCCTTCCCACCGCTCGACAAGCACGCGCGAATCTCTGTTGGCACGATGGACGAGATGCAGCGCGCGTTGCCGATCGTGCTGGGGATTCTCAAGGGCGGACGGGCGGACGGGTAGACGGGTGGACGGGTAGTTGCTTGTCATCCCGGACAAGCGAGCGCAGATCCGGGACCCCAGAGTCGTTCCATGCGGCGCCGCACGGCTGCGGCGCCGCCATCGTTTCCGCGGACCATGACTTCCCTTACGCAGCCTGAACCCTCCGTCGCGGACGATGCCGACGACGTGCCCTTCATCCACCACTTCGTCGCCGGACAGCGCAGGCTGGCGCACGTGGAACGATGGGGCGCGGTCTACAACCCCTCGACGGGGGAACAGTCCGCCGCAGTGCCCTTTGCCTCGGCAGCCGACGTCGACGCCATCGTGCGCGATGCGCATCGCGCCGTCGCCGAGTGGAGTGCGATTCCCCCGCTCCGCCGCGCACGCGGGATGTTCCGGTTCAATGAGCTCATAGAGCAGCACAACGACGAGCTCGCGCGACACATCTCGCTCGAACAC